>PRDI01000060.1 GCA_003345595.1 Candidatus Thorarchaeota archaeon
TACTCACTCTGTGAGGCATCGTAAAAGGATTGCTTTCAATGTGCAGATAATACTCGGCCTTTTCTTCTATGCCTAAGTTGCTATCCGTGAACCTGAGGTGAAATGGGTGCGCATCTTTGGACGTAAGGGTGATAAGGACGGCCCTCCTGCCAGTGTGACATCTGAGAAGGCTCGCGCGTATCTCGGTCTATTCTCACCCACACCTGACACTTCGGAACTGGAGGTTTCCCATGATTGCAGGAAGCTCTCCGAGCTGGAGTCTATCTTCATCAGGTCGAAGCGACTAGAGTCCCTGGAGGATGCCTCCTTCGTCGCGAACGAAATCCGTGATGGTTGTATCATCCTGTTGGACATATCTAGGCTCAACGATGGAAAGGAGCAGAACCACCTCGAACTGAAACGCATAATTGAACGGATTCGCGGCGAAACCCGCGGTTATGGCGCAGACATCGCTCTTGTCAACGACAACTGTGTGATCGTGACACCATCTTTTGTCAAGTTTTGACAGAAGTCATAGCAGACAGGTGGCCATCTAGGTCATCTGAGAACGGTTGGTATTCAGTTGTACATGTCCTTAGTACTACCTGAGTTTGGCACTCTCAGTGACAGTCATTGCTTTAGTTTCGATGTTCAATGCCTTGTGGATTGTTGAGGCCAAGTTCATGCACTTGGTCGCCTCGCCGTGGCATGTGAGTATCATCTCGGGCACAGGACTTACGCGCTTGACGAAGTTGAGGATCTGCTTTCGGTCTGAGTGACCAGAGAACCCCTCGACTGTTTCAACCTGAAGGTTGATGGGAACCACTGTCACATTTCCCTCACGGTTGCGCATCTGGGTTTCCTTCCAGCCCTTCTGCACTCTGCGACCAAGCGTTCCCTCACCCTGATAGCTAACAAACACTACAGCATTGTTGGGATCTGGAGCCAGTAGTCTGAAGTAGTCGACGCTGGGCCCTCCAGCGAGCATTCCTGAGGTTGCCATGATAATGCAGGGCTCTGCCGATACTATCTGCTCGCGCTGGTCCGGGTTGTCGACCTGAGTGAATATCTCATTAAGGAACGGATTGACTCCTTGATGGAATATCATCTCTCGTATCTTCTTACTGAGTGCCTCTGGGTGTGTTGTATGAATTGCTGTCGCTTGAGCAATCATACCCTCAATGTAGACCGGGACCTTGGGTATGCGTTTCTTTGACACGAGGTCCTCCAAGACGAGCATTATCTCTTGTGCACGTCCCACAGCTAGAACCGGTATGAGCACCTTACCGCCCCTTTCGATAGTCCTTCTTATCACAGAGGCAAACTTACGTTCAACCTCCTGTCTCGGAGGCATCTTATCCGTGGGATGGCCGTAAGTGCTTTCTATTATGAGGGTTTCAAGCCTTGGGAATGTGAATGTTGCGGGCTCAAGAAGTCTGGTCCTGCCAAACTTGAAGTCGCCTGTGTATGCCAAGTTGTACTGCCCATCGCCTATGTGAAGATGGACAATTGCTGAGCCGAGTATGTGCCCGGCATTGTGAAGTGTGAGCCTTACATCAGGTGCAATATCAGTGACCTCGCCATAGTTTAGAGGTATGGTGTGAAGGATTGCCTCTTTGACATCTCTGTCTCGGTATGGTCTGAGCTTTCCCTCTCGTTCGGCCACCTCTAAGTAATCCAGCTGGAGAAGTGTCGAGAGGTTCAGTGTTGGTGCAGTCATGTAGACTGGGCCTCGGTATCCGTACTTGAAGAGAAACGGGACCATGCCGCAGTGATCGAGGTGGGCATGAGTCACTATGACTGCATCCAGCTTGTCTATGTCCAGCTCAGGCATGTCAAGGCGTGGGAATGCTCTACTGGGAGCACCGACATTGACCCCGCACTCAAGCAAGACGTTCGTTTCAGAAGTCTGTAACAGCATACACTGTCTTCCGACCTCGCGGAAGCCACCCAGTGCTGTCAGTCTGATCCATCCATTATCGATGAGTATGGGACGATGGATCCTTCTTCCAATCTCTCGAAACACTTTATTGCGGTTTGCTGCCTCGGACTGGATGATATAGCGAATCTGTTTTATCAGCTTGCTCTCCATGGGTGGTGTGCGCATGACACTCGGCCGCCAGAAGGTCTGTCGTGTGATTTCCCGTAGTGTAGTGCCGCTCCTGCCGATGACGAGACCTGGTTTCTGTGCCTCAATCACTACTTCGCCGCGCGAGTCGTCGAAATCGATTGATGTGATCTCCGCCTCCGCAGGCACGAGCTCACGCACTGCCTTCTCTGCCTCTTCATGTGGCAGCCTGATCTCTGGTGCAGACCTGACAACAATCCGCTTTCTCATCTTGCGGGCAAGTGCTTTGATCTTGTCTCCATCATCGAGCAGAATCTTGGGCGCCTTTGAGTAGATGGCTATCTCAGGCCCCTCGTACTCGACAGAACTGATGGCCGCTGAGCGAGGTAAAGCCTTCATGACTGCCTCTCGGACATCAGTTATTTCCCTGTCCTCTTCATTCTCAGAATTCATCTAGAGTCACATCTTAATTGTGGGTCTGCCACGTGGCGGGTCTGCCACTCGGTCCGTCCATGTCCTTGGAAGACAGGACTCATGCGTAGTGCGTTTCGCTAACCACCAGGAGGGCTAAGCCCTTCATGGCTTCTTCCAGATCTTCGTTATCTCTTCCTTGGGCACTTCTTGATACCCGTCTTTGTCAATCACGCTCACGAGGATTGAGTTACCCGTGGCGGCATCTCTCTCGATTGCAGCCGCAATAGCCCTTATGGCGAGCTCGACAGCCTTCTTCCTGGGAAGGTTTTCTTCGTACTCTGCCTCTAGGACACCGAGTGCAACGGGCGACCCTGATCCGGTCGCTGTGAACTTGTCTGGCAAGACGGACCCAATGAAGTCGGTATAGAAGACTTGGGGACCCTCGTCGTCATAGCCTCCTACAAGGCTCTGCAGTAGGTAGGTTCCCCGCGATTGGAACATTATGTTGCTTAGAAGGCGTGTCAAGGCCTTCACTCGCATTGGTCTGCCTCTCTGAATCTCAAACAGCTTGGACTCAGCTCTGAGAAGCTCCATGATAGATTGTGCGTCTGCCACAGAGCCTGCAATGGTCGCTCCTATACGATTAGTGATCTTGTATATCTTCTGAGCAGCCTTGTTGGCAATCAGATAGCCCATTGTTGCTCTCTGGTCGCTGGCCAAGACGACGCAGTCCTTTGCGATTAGGCCGAGAGTTGTTGTTCCCGTCTTTAGCTCAGCCGGGGGTTCCGTCTGATGTTCCATCGTCGAATAACTCCCATTAGGCGAGATTAAGCCTTGTAGAACTAGCGACGAACGGTCCTTCCTCCAATCCTATTAAAAGGTTTGGATGAGAAACATCTGTTCCCCTTGACAAGAACAATCGCTCGCCGCCTACTCAGTCGTGTTCTCTTTCGGACGGTCGTAGGTGACAATGAACTTCACCTGCTTCAAATCCTTATTGAGTTTCAATACATCCGCTGCTATGCCAATCTCAGCATATTGAACCCCTTCTATATAGCGAGTTTCCTTTGGCATCTCTATGGTGATGACTTCCTTGTCAGCCAGCACCGTATACTTGTCAGTCGGAAAGGCAGGAATCCTCCTCTTGACAACGGCCAAAATCTTTTCAGCCTGTTCGTGAAGAATCTCTTTCACCGTGACATCGAACAAGAGAGTTCTTCCTGCGAGAGGTGGATTGAAGTCAACCCTCATTTGGCGTCCTAGGTCTGCAGTGATGATGCCTTGGTCGTTGCCAAGCTTCACTCTCTCGCCTTTCATCGGACGCACGCCCTGCTTCACGACCTTGGCTCTAGGCACCAGCTTAACCTTCTTTGGATCTCTTATACCAGCTGCCTTTTCCGGGGGAATCTCCACGGCCTTGCTTTCACCAACCTTCATTCCGACGAGCTGCTCCTCAAGAGCAGGGAGTAGCCACTTCCACCCCACGGCAACGAGCATGGGCTCGTAGCGGTCGTTTTCCTTGAACAGGCCCTCTTTCTTCGCCACCTCCTCGATGGTGAGATCGAAGATCTTCCCGTCATCCTTGGTCTTGGCAACATAATCGACGTAGACTAGACTGCCATCGCTAACCACCGTTTCACCTGCCTCGGTCGCGCTGGCGACTGGTGCTTGCTTTTCCTTGCCTGTTTCTTCTGGCATATCGGACTCCCTCTAGGGCTCCAAGTTTGAGGTCTGGCCCTGTCAGTTCAGCCGTCATAAAATGGTTTCCGTTGAGGCTCAGGTATACCCCTCAACACTTGAATTTCCTCGAAGAACAGTGCTCTCTTGGCGACGTCTTTGACGGCCAACCTGCACTGCTTCATGGCGGCTTTGACTTGCTGAGTGTTGGCGAGAGACGACGTCACGACATACAGAGCGCCTAACCGTGCGAGATGCATGACTGCCTGCTTGACGAACCTAACGGTCAGTTCTGTGCCGTCCGCTCCTCCCAATATGGCATGGTCAAGATCAGATTTCAGACCATCATCTGGCAGGTAGGGGGGATTGAACACGATGACAGAGAAGCGGGCAGACATGCTCATTGCAGATAGAAGGTCAGACTGGAAGATGCTGCATTTGTGGTCAAGCCCGTTGCGTCTTGCATTCTGCAATGCATTCCGTACTGCTTCGAGGGATGAGTCCACTCCAATGACGAGCCTTGCAGTCATCGCCGCGGTGAGAGTGATTAGTCCAGGACCACATCCGACCTCAACTAATGTGTCATTGGGCGCGAGGGCTATGGCATCAAGCAACAGATAAGTGTCCTCAGAAGGAGGATACACTCCAGGGTTGACCATGATGTCGAGTGACTGGTCCCTCACTCTTGCTCACGTTCCTCATAGGGTACCAAGCCGTCATTGATCATCTCCAGTACATGGTCTGAGAGCTTCACGAGCATGCCCAGATCCAAATCTCGCAAGCGTTCAGAGCCGTTGAATTCTCCTGAGCATCTCTGAATGAAGGCAGCGAGGACCGAGTCTTCGCAGGATAGGTTTCTGAACCAAATCCCAAACGCCTTTCGTATCAGCTTGTTGGGGTATGAATATACTCCTCTCACCATCCAGTGAAACACCCCTTCGTTTTGTGCCACAGGTCCTGATTCACGAGGTACCAACCTTACTACCATTGAATCGACCTTCGGCACTGGATAGAACTCTCGGGCGTTGACTTGCATGATCATTTCCACATTGGCGCGATAGTTGACCTCGATTGTCAAACGGGAGTATTCGGAAGTCCCTGGCTTCGCCAGTAGTCGTTGTGCGAACTCCTTCTGGTACATGAGTACCGCCTGCTGAAAATCGACATAGTCCAAGAGACGAAACGTCAGGGGCGAGGAAACGCTGTACGGCAGGTTGGCGACGATCTTGCTGACTTTCGGCAGCTGAATTTCAAGCGCATCGCCTTCCATCACTTCTAGGTTGTCATGTTCCGCAAATGAACTCCGTAGAGCGTTTGCAAGACCCCTGTCCTTCTCCACAACAAAGACCTTGCGGGCGGACTCCACCAACCATCTTGTCAGTACTCCAAGGCCGCCTCCAATCTCCAACACATCGTCGTTCCTCTTGAGACTTGCCGCCTTCACAATCTCTCGTGCTATTGAGGAATTGATGAGGAAGCTCTGTCCAAGTTTCTTCCTGGGCGTGATGCCGTACTTTCTGAGAGACGACCTTACCTCATCTGACAATGGGGTCACCAGCAGTTTTGCCTACTACTTCCTCGCCCTCTCATCATCGTTTCGCGGTGGCGGCCTGACGAAGAGCCATCGCTTGACGTCATCACTCAACTCAGTGATAATCCTAGTAGTTACCATCTTCTTGGGATTCTGCAGCTTTGTCCGTGCAGATATGTCGTCGAAGCTCTTGAATGGTTCTCTCTTTCTCTCCTCGAGAATCGCCCACATGAGGGTCTGTCCAATCCCAGGTAGCAGCTGCAGGGAGTGCATTCTCGTAGTTATTGGCGGCGCCTCGTTGAAGAACTGAACGAAATTGTGCTCGTGCTTCGTCACAATGATCTCGACTACAAACGGAAGCTCAGTGACGCTCTCGGGAACTAGGTCTTCATAGACAATGCGGCGCTTGACGTGGTCTATCTTCCCTTTTGGGTCCCTCTCGAGAGAAACTCGTTCCTGTGAACTGATCTTGGCGCCTCTAAAGGGCGCAAGCTCCAGTAGTGTGAAGTGTGATTCTCCAATGGCCTGTACTATCGTTTCACCCTGAGGACGAGAAGAACGGAGAGGCAGCTTTGGTAGGACAACTGCCAAGACATATGCATGGGTCTCTGACAGTCTGCCTTGTGATTCTTCCATCTCGTTTCACTCCTGGCGAACTTGGGCCGCATCGCTGAAAGCATGTGCAAGTCGCGATAAAAATCAATCGGGCGCTCAATGTCTGTTTGACATCTAGTTGACCATGGACCAGAAGTTCTATCTCACTCGGCCCTGCTCTTCGTCACGAATTCCACGATCTCTGCAATCTGTTCCTGCGTTAGGCTGGTTGAGCGTGCATCCAGAATGGTTCGCATTTCCTCCGGGCTGGTCGGAGCAATGTTCACGACTTGAACAGCGAGAGATCTACTGATGTTGTAGGTTTTCATAAGCTTCTCGACGACCTTGACGGCAACCGCGGGTGCCATCTTCGAGAAGGTCGATGCATGCTCAAGTGTGATTGTCTGCTGAAAAG
>PRDI01000061.1 GCA_003345595.1 Candidatus Thorarchaeota archaeon
GAGTTGCCGGTCAACATCAAGTTTCTAGTTGAGGGTGAAGAGGAGATCAGCAGCCCGCACCTGCCCGAGTTCGTTCGCGACAATGCATCGTTCCTGAAGGCCGACGGGGGAGTATGGGAGTTCGGAGGCTCAGGACCAACTGGAATCCAAGAAGCGTGGCTCGGTCTCAAGGGGATTCTTTACGTGCAGTTGGAGGTCCAGCTTCTTTCGCACGATGCCCATTCCGCGAACGCCTGTGTGCTGCCCTCTGCAGCCTACACACTCGTGCATGCTCTCGAGTCGCTCAAGGACAAGAACGGTCAGATACTCATTCCGGGTTTCTATGATGACGCAAGGGGTCTGTCAGCAAAGGAACTCGATATGGCCAATAAGGTAGATCTGTCGGAAGAGGTGATCAAGGAACACTACGGCATCGCCCGGTTCATAAATGGTATGTCTGGTATGGAAGTCAAGCAGGCCTACTATGGAGGACCGACGTGCAACATCTGTGGCCTAGACAGCGGTTGGCAGGGCAATGGCTCGAAGACAGTTCTGCCAGCGAAAGCCTCGGCCAAAATAGACTTCAGACTTGTCGAAGCAATGGACCCCGAAGACATCCTCAAGAAGCTCAGAACTCACTTGGATGAAAGGGGCTTCTCTGACGTGAAGATAGCGTGGTACGAGGGGTATCCGGCGGCCAAGACGCCGATTGACCATCCGTTTATGCAGCTGATTGTGAAGGCGAACCGTCGGGCATATGGTCATGACCCCGTTGTTCACATCACTTCTCCTGGTTCGGGTCCACTGTACCTCTTCAAGGACAAGGTGCCTATGGTGTCCATAGGGTGCGGCGACTTCTTCTCCCGGGTGCATTCACCAAACGAAAGCATACTGCTTGAGAATTATCAGAAGACAATCAAGAGAACCGTGTACCTCATAGACGAAATGTCCCATTGGTGAAACCACCGATCTATTACAGTGAAACCGGTGTGGCCATGTGGCTCTCCCTGCGCAGGTTGAGGGGCAAAGCAACAGCGAGAACAATCGCTGAGAAGAACCACAATGGAGGCTGTAGTGTCACGCCAAACACGGGTCCAGCCTCTACGTCGTGCTGAATGTCCGCACCAAGTGACCATGTCGCATTGCTGGCTTCGAATGCAACGAGGCACATGAACTCAGTCGCATCTGCAGACGCGCTAGGTGTGAGGACCACTATCCCTTGTCGAACCACCTGTCTGCAATTTCCTTCCTGAGAATGTGCATAGTCGATCATCTGCGAAGAAGCGATGCAGCTTCCCTTCGCATAGATGGATATTTCGATGTAGTCCAAAGTCACATTGAAGGGGCCATTCTTGAAATCGAGTGTCAGTGAAAAATCTGCTTTGTGGGACACGCCTTGATAGATTGCCCCAGGGATTGCGAGATCCCAACTCACCGATACCTCATCCTCTGCAATTTTCCTAGTGTCGCTGATGACTCTCGTGGTTTCCACGTTCTGCACATATGATGCTGATAGTATCAGTCCACTTGCGACAACCACAATGAACGCGAATGCTAAGATTGTACTCGCCCGGGATAGACTCAAACCATACTACCGAGGCTTCCTTCTCGCAACGCCTTATCTCTTTTCGCATCCTCGGTGTCAAAACAGGAAGGCATGTGGGGCGTATTTCCACTATCGTGCGACGCCAACTAACCGAGCCGGGTCAAGGTGCGTTTGGCAGGGCTCACTTTGTGCCACAGGCTTCTTGAAGTCGCCCAGGCCTGACAGCCAGACTCGAACAGAGCATGCAGAATGCGCCTCTAGCCTGCGCAGATATCTCTATGTCAATAGGATGGACTCGTACGGCACTGCAAACATGCTATGGCAGTGGTGGTCGAATCTCGAGCTGCTGTTCCCACTCAACGATGAACCCATAGTCTATGTTGAGTTCCTTAGCAGGCTCGACCGCGGCATTCCACTCGATGACACCAAGCTCGAACTTCTCGTATGCAAGTGAAGGTGTCTGAAGAGTGACAGTGACCTTGTCGCTACTACTATGTGGAATTCGGTCCACTACCTTGATCTCTGTCTTCTCCTTGGCGAAGTTCTTGAACGCAAGCCGGTACTTGTACTCACGTCTTCTCTTTCCTCTGGAGATACCAGCCTTCTCGGTGTCCTTCAAGACCAGCTTCTTCTCAGCCTTGACATCATAGGCGTTCCTAGTGCCCAATCGGAACTTCTCCCTCGGTGCCACCATTGCCAGACTGGTTTCACCTATGAAGTCGCCACCGACATAGACCTTTGCCAGACCTGGCAGGAGTACAGAATCGCCGTTCATGATCTCGTCTTGAGCGACGACTTCCTGCATTGCATAGGCATTCCAGTAGTGAAGCCGCCTGCTGTCGAAGGTTTCCTCCATCAGAGTGATTGGGTGAGGATCCGTTCCGGAGGGGATGCTGACAGTTCCCGGGAGCTCGTACACAGTTGTGCCGCCCAGCGTTTCCGAGGCTTCTGCATAACGTTCAAACATTGGCTCCTCAAGTGCTTCAGGTTCTGCCTCTTCCTTGACTTCCATCTCGCCCGGTCTTCCCTTGAAGGCTCGGATTCCCCCTCCCCCTATCGTTAACCTTCTAGTGGACGAAACCGCCGAAGCAACGCCGTAAGGAGCTGGATGGTAGACATCGATCTGGAACGGCTCAGCCTTCACAGCTTCAGCCGGTCTTGCCGAGGCGGTCGAAACAGTGAGAGATACATCACTCCAATCTTCTAGGGTCTGATTTGTTACCATCGCAATCCTTCTGACACGAGTCTTCTCGTCAGCAATGTCAATATCATAGTGAGGAGCCCAACCAGCGTAGCTGAGCTGGTACGTTACGCTCAGATTGGCCTCAGTCTCTTCCAAGACGTTAAGCGTTACCTTGACCTCGGTGATCGTTTCCGTACGCCGCTCACCTTGGATCCTGCTCATGTTCATCTGTACGGCTCCATGCTTTGCCTCTACGTCCCTCAGCTCTTCCTTTGCGTCTCTAATCTTCTTCTTCGCGTCGCGCAGCAGCTCGAGCGAGGCCTTGTCCATTTGACTCATCTGTTCCATCTTTGACTCTTTGGCCGCATACCACTTGCCAAACTCTGAGAAGAACTGCTTGCTCATAGCGGTCAACTGGGTGACCCGGGACTCTTGGTATGCAATCAGATCGGAGAGGCTCTGCTTCCTTCTCTCAAGCTTCTCCAGTTCTGCCTTCAGGTTCTTCAGATCACCTTGTGGCTCAAACGTGAACTCCCTCTTCTTGACATCGATGCCCTTCAGTGCGGCAGCTCCCACACCTCTGACCCGGAAGCTGTCGTCCTGAGCGAACCTTGTAATGCCCGAGATGAGGAAGACCTGCTCTCCTGGCGAAGCATGAGCACTGCCGATCCTAGTCACTCTTGCGCCATCTCTGAACACAGTCACACCAGAGACCTTTGCGTCTAGATTCGTCGTCATCTTGATCACCTCATGGCAAGGGAGGGCTTATCGTGATGCCCTTTTCCCAGAGAACCTCAAAGCTGTATTCTATCTGTTTCTTCTTTCCAGCCTCGATGTCGAGTACCCGTTTCATGACACCGAGCTCTCTACTCTCCAACTGAAGCTGGTCCCAGTTGCCCTTGACCTCAATGGCCGGGTTCAGACTGTGCGGAACTCTGTCGAACACCTCAATCTTGATTGGCCGCTTCGCAAAGCTCTCGATCTCAAGACGATACGTGTATGCCCGTCTCAGTTTTCCTCGCGTTATGCCTGCCTTCTCCACCTCACGTGCTACAAGTTTCTTCTTGGCTTTCACATCGTAAGCAACACGAGTACCAATTTTGAACTTCTCCCGAGGAGAAACCTGTCCGACACTTGCCTCACCTATGTAGTCGCCCTCTGCATACACCTTGACCTTGCCTGGAAGTATAACAGTATCACCGTTTGTTACTTCATCCTGTGCGACTGCCTCTGACATGCCGTCGGTATACCAGTAGTGAATGGTAGTCGACTTGAGCTCCTCTTCAACTAGAGTCACCGGGTGCTGATCATTGTCAAATGGGATTGTGATACGACCTGGCAGTTCGTAGACCGAAATGCCGGAAGCCAACTCGGAGACCTGGGCATATTCATCAGCCATCGGTGGCGGCTTTGGCGCTGGAGGAGGCATCGGTCCGGCAGCCATTGCCATGGGAGCAGGCGAAGGTCTTGCCTCCGGCTTGGCCATTTCCTTTCTGACGGCTTCTCGCCGGCGACGCTCTTCCTCAGGATCATATGCAGTGATGTAGAATGGTGCGCCCTCGACTGCCTCCACAGGCTTCGCAGTCGCTGTTGAAACAGTCAGGACAACCTTGTCCCAGGACTCCCTCGTTCTGTTGCCCAGGAGTGCTACCCTCCTCAGCTTGCTTGCCTCTGAAAGCAGGTCCACGTCATAGCTTGGTGTCCACCCGGCACCGTCACACTGGTACGTGACCTCAAGCCCAACTTGTGCCTTCTTGGTCACGTCAAGAGTGATCTCTACCACCTGAAAGACTTCCGTTCTCTTCTCTGCCTCTACTCGACCCAGATTCATCTTCGCGACTGTTATCTTGTCGTCAATGTCCCTCAGCTTCTTCTCCAGGTCCCTGAGTTTTCCTTTTGCGTCTAGGACTGCTTTGCCAGATACGGAGTCCATCTCACTGAGCTGAGTCACCTCGGCCTCGTTGGCTGCGAAGAGAAGACCAAAGTGACCTGCGAACTCTACGTTCATTGCGCCAAGGTCTGTCAAGCGGCCATTGCACATCGTGATCTCATCAGCAGTGGCGCTGCGCTCCAATTCGAGCTTCCTCAGCTCGTCAAGCAGCGGCTTGACGTCGCTCTTGGGTTCGTAGACCTTTGTGGTTCTTCCAACATCGATGCTCGAGAGAGTTGCAGGGCCTGAACCCTTTACCCTGAAGCTGTCTTCACGAGCCAATTCAGTGATTCCGGTCACCAGAACCTTGTGAGTGCCGACTTCCAAGGGCACCTTGCCTGTGCGAGTGACTCGGGCGCCGTCTCTAAAGACTGTCACTCGGGATATGTCTGTGCGTACTTCGGTCAAGGAGGAGCTCCAGCTCAGCGGTCAGGCGCCCTGCATTTATGTTTTGGGTGCGTCCGTATTCGTCAGCATTGGCCACTCATGAGGGATGAGGGTGGGAAGAGCAGTAGTCCTGTTCAGTAGAGATGGCAGGCTACCTGACGCCCGTTCCCTAGGTCCTTCAATTCAGGTTCCTCCAGTGGGCATTTGTCAAAAGCCTTTGGACATCTCGGATTGAACCTACATCCTGGTGGTGGGTTGGTGGGACTCGGTATCTCTCCCTGTGGAATCGCTTCTGGTTTCTTCGCCCTAGGGTCGGGAACCGGAATAGCAGACATGAGACCTTTCGAGTAAGGATGCAGAGGGTCTTCATAGATTCTATCCCTGTCAGCAATCTCCACGATCTTCCCCAAATACATCACCGCAATTCGGTTGCAGACATGACGCGCAGTTGCCAGGTCGTGTGATATGAACAAGTATGTCAGGTTCAGTTCGCGTTTCAAGTCCATCATGAGTTCGAGAATCTGGGCCTTTATCGACACATCAACCATGGCCACAGGTTCGTCAGTGACAATGAACTCCGGCTTGAGGATAATGGCCCTTGCAAAAACGACTCTTTGTTTCTGACCGCCGCTCAGCTGATGTGGCAGCCTGTCATAGAACGTGTTGGCTGGAGTGAGACCGACCCTCTCCAGGACTTCTTCTGACATGGCCCTTCTCTCAGAAGGAGTGGCAATGTGCTGAAGTCTCAAAGCATCTGCTACTGCGTCGCCTACGGACATCCTCGGACTCAAAGACGACGTGGGGTCCTGGAATGTGAACTGGAACCTGCGCTTCATCATCCTGAGTTCTTGCCCCTTGAGTGCGGCGATGTCCTTGCCGTCAAACAATATGCTCCCCTCGGTCGGACGTATCAGCCTGACGCAAAGCCGGCCCACCGTTGTCTTCCCGGAACCACTCTCTCCAACGAGTCCGAGGACCTCGCCCGCATCAATGGTGAAAGAAACTCCGTCCACCGCTCTGACGAACTCCTTCACGCCTGAAATCATGGTCGCAAAGAATCCCTTCTGTACCGGGAAGTACTCTTTGACACCAACAACTTCAACGAGCTTCACGAACTAGCCTCCGTCATACAAATGGCACGCCACGAGGCCGCCCGTCTTGCTAGGTACAAGTTGAGGATTCACCTCTTTGCATATGTCCATAACATGGGGACATCTTGGATTATACATACAACCCGGAATCGGCCGAGTGAGATCAGGTGGAGCTCCCGGAATCCAAGTCAGCCGCTTTTCAGGTTTGCTCACGTCCGGCACTGATTCAAGAAGGGCCTGAGTGTACGGGTGTTGAGGGCTTTCAAATAAACTCCCCGTGTCAGCCACCTCAACAATTCGTCCAGCATACATGATGGCTATGCTGTCTGCAGTCTGAGCCAGCACCCCGAGATTGTGAGTTATCAGTATCATTGTGAGATCGAATTTTGCTTTCAGCTCGGCAACCTGTCTTAGAATCTGTGCCTCGACAATCACGTCCAAGGACGTTGTGGGTTCGTCTGCGATCAGTAGCTTCGGCTGAAGTGCAAGGCCAAGGCCGATCATGACTCTCTGGCGCATGCCGCCGCTGAACTGATGTGGGTAGTCCAAGACACGTTCCGGTGAGATGCCGAGCCCCTCGAGTATCTCTTTGGCGCGCTCAACGGCCGCCTCCTTCTTGACTGTGGGGTCGTGGGCTCTCATTAGCTCCTCGAAATGCTTGCCAATCGATCGCATCGGGTTCAAAGAAGTCATTGGGTCCTGAAAGATGTAGGCAATCTCACAGCCACGAAGAGATCTCATCTGTTCGTCGTTGAGCTCCATGAGGTTCGTCATGCCCTTTCGAATGACACCCCCGCCGCACAATATCTCTCGTTCGATATTCAGGCTGATCTCTCCGCTTGCTATCTGACCCGGATATGGAACAAGTCGAATTATGGCTCTCCCGAGAGTAGACTTCCCACAGCCAGACTCGCCTGCCAAACCCAGGGTTTTGTTCTCTTCGAGGTCAAGTGATACACCGTTGACACCGTACGCGGTTCCTCTCCTTGTCTTGTACACGACCGAAAGGTCCCTGATCCTAAGAAGCTCCGTCACAGTGTTCACTCCTTCAGTTTTGGCGTTAGTACCTCGTTCAAGCCCTCGCCAGCCAGTGTGAATCCCAAAGCTAGCAGTACTATCATCAAGCCGGGGTATGTGATCACCCACCAAGCTCCCGATATGAGGTATCCCCATCCGAAGGTCAGGTCCCAACCCCAATCAGGCACATCGACGGGAGGACCCAGACCAACGAATGTCAGACCTGCAGCTGTAAGGATGGCATCGGCGAAATTGATTGACATCAGGACGATAGCCGACGGGAGGATGTTGGGCAGAATGTATCTGAGAAGGATTTCTCTGTTCCTTGCACCCATCACGACTGCTGCTTCAACATACGGAAGCTCCTTCACAGTGAGAACTTGACTTCTGACAACTCTGAAGTATGAGGGGATATAGACGAACGCAATGGCAAGCGCCAAGTTCACAACTCCAGGTCCCAGCATGGCAGCAATGGCAATAGCGAGAACAAGACCCGGAAAAGCATAGATGCTGTCCATCAACAGACAGACTCCGCGGTCCCACAGACCACCCCTGAACGAGGCAGCCAGGCCCAGAGGAACTCCAATGGAAAAGCAGACCAACACGGAGAGTATGGCAACTTCTAGCATTATCGTTCCACCGGCAATCGTTCTGCTCAGTAGGTCCTGACCCAGGTAGGTCGTCCCCAGGGGAAACCCGGGAGAGGGGGGCAAGAGCTGTGGGCCCACACCCAGTTTGGTTGGGTCATAGGGCACAATCCAAATGGAAACCGCAGTCATGTAGACTATGCCAGAGACAATGAGCAGTCCTGCTTCGGCAATCAAGCCCGCCGTGCCACGTTCCTTGAGGATGGGGTGACCGTCATATATGAGAATCAACACGAAAGTCAGAACCAGTCCTCCAATGAGAACCGCATTCAACAGTACGATAGGTCGAAGAGGCATGATGAGAAAGGAAAGCAACACCACAGCCAACGAAACACCTACACAGGCGATGACCAGAATGAGCCGCCCGACGGAACGCTTCGCGCGACCCGCTGCGACCCTGCGCTTCTGAAGAACGTACGTGACCATCATGATTATGGCATATAGGAACGTCCCTCCGACAACCTGACTGCCGAATTGACTGCTCGAATTCAGTCCGAAACCCACGAGAGCAACTATCAGAGAGAAGGCTAACACCATGACAAACGCTAGGGCAATTAGTGCCTTGCGCGACCTCTCCCTGACACCATTGCGCAGGACGCCCACGCTGAAGAATATGCCGTGTACAATCTTGTCTCCGGTCATTGTACAATCTCCTACAGCCTTATACGTGGGTCAATGATTGCGTAGAGCACGTCGACAACTAATGTGACCAGAGTGACCAAGATGCCGAAGAAAACAACGGTCCCCTGAATCGCTGTGTAGTCTCTATAGTATATTCGGTCGATCAAGTATCTACCAAGTCCAGGCCAGCTGAAAGTGGTTTCAGTGAGTACCGCACCCGCCAACAGCGCGGCGAACTGGAGTCCTATCATCGTCATAATCGGTAGGAACGCATTCTTCAGTGCATACCCATAGGTGATCGTGCCTTCAGATAACCCTCTTGCCTCGCCGGCCACGACGAAGTCCATTCTCAGGGTTTCAAGCATGTTAGTTCGTGTCAGCCGTATGAAGATTCCACAAAGGACTGTGCCCAGAGTGACTGATGGTAGTAGCAGATATTGGAAGGAAATCAAGAAGGCATAGAAGTCGCCAGCAAGAATGCTGTCTATCGTATACAGTCCTGTCACAGGTGGTGGCAAGTGATAACGAGGATTGAATCGTAGTCCGCTTGGGAACCAACCCAACCAGACAGAGAACACGAGCTGAAGTAGCATCCCCAGGAAGAACACCGGAATGGCGTAGGTCACAATACCGAACAGCCTGATTGAAACATCTCTGGTGGAGTTGTACCTCTTTGACGATTTCACTCCCAAGAAGACCCCTAGAAGCACAGCAAAGAGCATCGCGTAGATAGTAAGCTCGAGTGTTGCGGGAAACCTTATTGCGATGTGCTGGCTTATCGGACTGTAGTCCTGCATCGAGAGTCCAAAGTCCCCCCGAAACAATCCGGCGATGTAGTTGACATACTGCTCCCAAATCGGCCTGTCGAGCCCCAACCTTGCACGAAATTCGGCGAGCACCTCTGGACTGACACCCCTCTCGAAATGGAGCAGGGCTGGGTCGCCGGGTATGATTCTCAGAATGACGAAGACAAGCGTTAGAAGAACGAATATCATCGGTATTGTCAGTAAGACACGGCTGACAATGAAAGACCTGAGAGACATCGACTATTCACCTGGGAATAAAAGCGGTGTGCTACCAGGTCCCCCCAGGTAACACCGATTCTTAAGGCATACGGATGCCGTAGGCAAACCGGTTCAGACCTGGTAGCACTTCCATTGTGGATACTAGTTTGACTCTATGGGCCAGTTGTCGCTGTCGCTCCGAGGTACACGAGCCAGTGACGCCAGTTGACGGTAATGTCCATGATGACACCGTGCACGTTCAGCCCGGTCACAGCAACTGTGCTGCTCTGCCACAGAGGTACAACCGAGCACACAGATGCCTGTAGGTCCTGCAGAGCCGTGTAGTTGCCCAAACGGCCAGCCTCAGTTGCGGCACTCCGTCCACCAATCCAGTAGTTGTACTGCTGCACACCGGTGGCGGGGTACGTACTGTTGTAGCCGAGGTTCAGCCAAGGCGCAAACGGCAGGAATTCGTAGTTGTCGGGATCTATGAAATCTGGGTACCAGCCGTACACGAACACAGGCATCGTACCTGCATTCCGAGCCAACCTGAAGGCAGCCCATTCGAGGCCATGAAGGACAACTGTTATGACTCCACTAGCTTGAAGATCTGCCTGATAGACAAGAGCCTGATTGGCACTCTCTGGATAGTGTCCAGAACTCTCATAGTAGAAGTCGACAACCAACTTGTTGGTTGAGTTGTATCCCAACGCGGCAAGTAAGGTTTGTGTGTAAGTCCAGTTAGCCTCCCCATATATCTTGAACGAGTCCTTGTGATAGGCCATTCCCACTGGAATCATGCTGTACAGCGGATCTGCAGTCCCGAGGAAGACACTACCACATAGGTGAGTCATGTTCAGACTTGCGGTGATGGCCCTTCGGACATCGGTTATGTTGAAGGGATAGATTCTCTGCTGGAAGCACAGATACTGTATCTGAGCGCCGATTCCTTGCCACACTCTCACATCGGGGTCGCTCTTGAACGTCTGGACCTGCAGAGCGGATATCTGCCGGTACGCGATGTCAATCTCTCCAGTTGTCATCGCGGTCGCCAAGGCATTTGATGTAGCATACATCCTGATGGTAACGTTGTCGTTCTTGGGTAGACCAGCAGCGGCGCCCCAGTAGTCAGGGTTCTTCTCCAGACGCATCTCACTGTCTTCTCCGCCGATTCGCGTCCAGTTAGCCAGTACGTACGGACCAAGTCCGCACGGATGGCTTGCTCGTGCGTCACCCTCTACATAGGACACAACATGATTCTTCGGTGCATGGACTCTGTCGACAATATACGAGGCCGCACACGACAGCAGCTGTAGGAATGGAGCGAAGGAGATCTTGAGGTTGAATCTCACACCGTACACACCGGTGACCTCAACGCTATTGATGATGGCACTGTACTCCATACTAACCTGTGGACCGTCTCCCTCTGCCAGACCGTCACCCGTCAGGTTACAGTTCCTGTCAAAGGAGTACTTAACATCAGTCGCGTTGAATATCCTCCCGTCCTCGTACTTGACGCCTTGTCTCAAGACGAAGTCCCAAGTTTTCCCATCAACGGTACGGGTCCACGACAAAGCCAGAGCTGGCATGATATCGTTCGCTCCAGCCTGTGAACCGGGCTCAATTTCCACCAATCCGGAACTGAGAGCAGTAATGATCTCCCAGCCGAAGTAGTCATACGATTGGGCCATATCTAGGCTTGACTCAACGGAATCGGTCGTGCCCATGATGAGGGTCTGTTCGTAGACCGGGGGCCTGAAATACACATAGGCACCGACCGCTCCGATGGCAATGACTATTATGACCACAAGCGCTATGGTCTGATTCTTTTGCACTTGTTGGAGTCCTCCGATTACTAACCAAGCTTGACCAACGCAAATGCGAAGGTGTTCGTAGTCGGTGGCCGCACTTCTATATAAGTAGTTCCAAGTCATCAATGGACAATGCGGCAGAGAGAAACTCTCGGAGCCGCCTGCTCGTTGGAATCCTGCGAGCGCGCTTCCGCAGGACAGGCTTCATACTGGATATGGTTCAGCTTCTTCTGGTGACAGAGGATGCGGGAATGCCTGTCCTTCCTTCGGCTTCTAGCGGGTCGACCATGAGCTCAGCCATTCGCAAAGTGGATTCTGAGTCAAAGCAGATGCCCATAGGAGGTGCTTTAGGCCTAAATCTTTGAAGTGATATTTCAGGGGCGCGCATTCCAGAACGTTTCATTCTGGACAGGGCTAACATCATGTGTCGCGAAAGGGATGTACGACCCGGAAGCGTAGTGCGGTCTACTTCAGTGCCTGTGAATGACCATCAATGATTCTGAGGAGCATGCTCTTGAACTCGGACAAGGGCATAGGCCCCAAATCCTC
Organism: Candidatus Thorarchaeota archaeon; assembly: GCA_003345595.1. GTDB lineage: Archaea > Asgardarchaeota > Thorarchaeia > Thorarchaeales > Thorarchaeaceae > OWC5. Next base: position 11,766 of record PRDI01000061.1, read on the forward strand.
GTTCGTTCTCAGACGAACTGCAACCTGACCCAGCTCTGCCTCTCTCTGGCCAACGACAACCTGGTAGGGAACCTTCTCCTGTTGCGCGGTACGTATCTTCTTCTGCATTCGGTCAGGCCCATCGTCGAGCTCGGCTCGTATGCCCACGTCTCTGAGCTGCACCACGACCCTCCGACAGTAGTCGACCTGCTTGTCAGTCACTGGGATGAGCCTCACTTGGACAGGAGCCATCCAGACTGGGAATGCCCCCTTGTAGTGCTCGATGAGTACTCCGAAGAAGCGTTCAAGCGACCCCATCAGCGCCCTATGAATCATGATGGGCTGATGCTCAAGCCCGTCCCCTCCCACATAGGTCACGTGGAACCTCTCAGGCAGGTTGAAGTCGACTTGAACGGTCGTGCACTGCCACGACCTGCCCAGCGCGTCCTTGATCTTGATGTCAATCTTCGGACCGTAGAAGACTCCCTCACCCGGGTCGATCTTGTACGTAAGGCCCATCTTCTCAAGGGCAGCCTTGAGCGCGTCGGTTGCCTTCTGCCAGTTCTCGTCTGACCCTACGTGCTTCTGTGGCATGGTGCTCAAGAACACGTCATACTCGGAGAAGCCGCAGGTCCTCAGTATTTCGAGGTTGAGGTTCAGGATGTTGATAATCTCTTGGTTCAGTTGCTCAGGCGTCACGAATATGTGGGCATCATCCTGCGTGAACCCTCTCACTCTCATCAGGCCATGAAGGACTCCGCCGCGCTCATATCGGTAGACAGTGCCCAATTCTGCCCACCTTAGCGGCAGCTCACGGTAGCTGCGATTCCGCATTTTGTACATCTGAATGTGGAATGGACAGTTCATAGGCTTGAGCTCGTAGTCCTGTCCATCAATCTCCATCGGTGAGTACATGTTGTCACGATAGAAGTCCCAATGTCCACTGGTCTTCCAAAGGTCCAGTCTTGCAATGTGTGGGCTGTAGACAACACTGTAGCCTGCCTTGAAGTGAGCACTCCTCCAATACTCCTCTAGGGCAGATCTCACAGCCGCTCCCTTTGGCAGCCAGAGTACCAGACCTGAGCCAATCTCGTCAGACAGGTGGAACAGTTCCAGCTCCTTCCCAAGCTTCCTGTGGTCTCTCTCTTTGATTTCCTCGAGACGAGTCAGGTATGCATCAAGTTCTTCTTTGGTGAAGAACGCTGTGCCATAGATTCTCTGGAGCTGCGGGTTTCTCTCATCACCCCTCCAATAGGCTCCAGAAACCTCAAGCAGCTTGAAAGCGTTGATTGGAATATCCTTTGTGTTGTCAACGTGAGGACCTCTACAGAGGTCAGTAAACGTGTCGTGTGTATACGTCGTGATAGGCTCGCCCTCAGGCAGCTCATCAATCAGCTCCAGTTTGAAACGCTGGTTTCGGAAGAGCTTCCTAGCCTCCTCCCTGCTCAGTTCCCTTCGGATGAAGCTGTGACGGCCTTTGATGATCTTCCTCATCTCCTGCTCAATATCCTGCAGGTCCTCCGGTGTAAGCGCCCTAGGCAGCAGGAAATCATAGTAGAAGCCCTCCTCTATGGCTGGACCAATTGCCAGCATCGCGTCTGGGAACTTCCCGAGTACTGCCTGAGCCATGACATGGGACAGCGAGTGTCTGAGCTTGAGAAGCCTCTCTTCCATATTGACCAAGCCCTTTCAACGATTGACAAATGACTCGAAATGCAGTGTTCAAAAGCCTTTGGTTCGGGTTCCGCGGGAAGTGGCTGTCTGAATCAGATCTATTGCTTCCTTCTGAGATACGACACAATCGCCAAGACAATGATGGCCACGAAGCTTGCAGCCATGAGAATCCATTTCGCTCCGGTCATTGCACTCGCTGCGGCAAATACGTCCGGGGAGAGAAGCGGGTATGAACTGATTTGGGTGGCAATGAGTACGTTCTCTAAGTAGTCGAACACAGCAACCACCAAAGGCAGAAGAACCAACGCTCTTGGTCCAGTTGAATCCGGGAATACCCTCTTGACCAGAGCAGCCAGAACAAGGGCCATTGTGAGAGCGTAGACCAACGGGAAGAACGTGTCAACGACCTGATGGTACGTATACAATTGACGTCCTGATGAACCGAGTGCTGTCAGGAACTCCTCGGCATCATTGAACGTGTAGCTCGGTCGAACATCCAGCACTGGAAGTCCTCCAGTGAGCGTCAGCATCTGTGGTTGGATGCCAGCCATCAGTATGGCACCGATAATGATTGTTAGGAGCAAACCGAGAATGATGTTTCGTCGAGTTGCAAGCCCCACGATCCTGTTGGTCAGACGCATCATATCACAAACCTCAGTTGTCTCATAGCAGCTTAAGCGGGGAAAGCGGCAAAAGGAGCTTATGGAGATTGCGCGAGGAGTGTTTTTATTCCATCAAGTATTAGCTCAGCGGCCTGTCACAGGGTTGCGCCATCAAGTCCTGAATGGAGTTGCAGCATCAATGATACGAGAGCTCGCCCGTGTCGGTCTCAGGAACGCCCTACGCAGAAAGCGGGTTGCTGCACTCACATTGTTGTCAATAGCCTTCTCAGTGAGCCTCTTGTACACTGCCTTCTCCGCAAGCATCAGTCTTCAGCAGAGCGCAAACATATTCCTGAGGGACACCCTCTCACCCGTTGACATCAGTGTTGCTTCAACTGCTGTGTACAACCCAATCACTCGGCAAATGAGAGCATCAATAGCCGCTGTACCGTCTGTCAAGGCGGTGGTTCCTCGAATAGAAGAATATGCTCAGTTTGACAACATGTCGAGCGGCATCTATGTTGCTCTCGTTGGCATTGATGAGCAACTCGAAAACAACATCGGTAGCCTCAACGCTACCGAGGGTTCGGTTGACCTCACTGCAGCCGGGTGCTTCCTCACGAGAGAGGCTGCTGAACTCCTCAGTATCACCATTGGTGAAGAGCTAAAACTCTACACACCGGCGGGTTTTCAATTCTTCAATGTAACAGGCTACGGTCTCGCCATTGACAAAGGAGTCTTTGGCCCTGTGGTCTTCATGTCGATAGAGAAGGCCTGGGAGAACTACCCGATCAGATACGCAGATCATTCCACCAACAAGATTCTTGTTGAACTCAACGATGTGTTCGCCACTCCTACAGTAGCTGAATATGTCAAGGCATTGTGCGGTGAACAGTTCTCCGTCACGGACCTGAAGATATACCCCGTCAAGGTGGCTTCCGTGTTTCTCGGTCAGGCGCGTACAATACTGTTCGCCCTAGTGGCTGCCTCATGTTTCATTTCTGCCTACCGAGTGTTCTCATCATTCGTCATAATGTTCGGTCAACGGAGATACGAAACAGGCGTTTTCTTAGCATTCGGAGCAACAAGGTTCAACGTACTTGTCTTGCTGCTCTCCGAGATCGGGAGCATTGGTGTTGTCGGGGCGATACTCGGAATCACGCTAGGAGTCGGCGTCGCCGCGGTGATTCTCAACTTCATAGTCACAATGTCACGCATCATCATTGTGGCACCTACGACACAGTACTTCCAGAGCATTCAGAGTCTGGATCCTGCGAGCATTCTCGGTGCATGTGGCATCGGAATAGCGTTGACTCTGCTTGCAGGCTATATGCCAGCTTGGAGAGCTTCACATGACCCGGTTGCTGCAAGCCTGGGTTCTGGTCCCCTGCCATCGGCAAGCAGACAGACTGCACGTGCTCCGATTGCCCCCAGACGACTCCAGTACCTCTTCATGGTGATGACGCTTGCCCTCACTTCCGTTGTCGTTCTACAGGCTTTGTCAGATGTGTTGTCGATTGACCTAATCTCTTATGATGCAGTGAGAATCCTTTCAATTCCCGCATTTCTACTTCTCACGGCACTTCTCTCTCCTAGGCTCGCACACTCTCAGAAAGCACTTCGTCCATTTGTGGCAGGCACTTCGGACGTGATCAGAACGCTTTCGAAGAGGAATCTAAGGCGAAACGCACTAGCCGGATTGGTTGTGTTCAATCTGTTCGCCGCCGCCACGGTACTCTACTTTGCTTCGACCAATGTGGGATATGTAATCACCGAATCATGGAGGAGAAACGTCGGTGGTCAGACGACTTCTGCGAACGTGGTTGTGTATATGGATCCGCCCGCAGACATGGAACTCTTAGCCCAGGTCAGTGGCATGCCCAACGTCACTTCAGCAGTCCCCATGAACCAAGCACTCGAAACCATGTGGACCTCGTCAGGGATCGAGATGGGTCTCCTCTTGGGCGTAGAACCAGCCGGCTTTGAGCAAATGGCGTCACTTGGAATGATACTCTCAGCTAACATGTCACGGGGACTCGGTGTGGTGTCTGACAACATGACCTGTGTTGTGTCGGAAGACGCTGCTCAAAGGTTTGGAGTCTCATTGGGTGGAGTGCTTCACGTAGCGTCTGGTGCTAACCTGACAGTCGTGGCAGTCTGTGCATCATCGGTCCCAGTGTTTGCATTGACTATCATCAGTCACATCTTCGTCATTGTCGGGCCCGAAACTTGGGCATCGGTATATGGAAGCGCCTTCCGCATAGGAAGCCTTCTCATACAGTCATCCGACCCTGCTGCTACTCTTGCCCTGTTTTCTGCCGTTCCCGACGCACATCCCGTCCTCGTTTCTTCTCTGCAGGCCGACTACGTTTCAGCTCTTCGTTCAATCGAACTTGTCGTGAACGCTTCCTTGGCCGCACTGTTTGTGACCACGCTGGCCAGCGCTCTGCTTAGCAGCTGGGCGGCTGCGTCCTCTCGTCGAAGAGAACTGGGAATGCTTGCATCTCTCGGTATGGGAAGGCAGGAGATCGCGAGAACTTTGACTGCTGAGAGTGCGGCCTCCATGATCTCGGGAGTGTTAGTCGGCTCTATTGTGGGACTGCTCGTCGAGATATCGCTGAGGGACATCATACTGAGATTCAGTGGCGGGTTCTATATTCTCGTAGACACAACAACCCTGCTGCTTGTAACACTCTCGCTAGTGATGTCCATCGCCGCCTCATACTATATGACAGGCAGGGCCTGCAACATAGAAGTAGTCAGACTGCTGCGCGAATCAGGACGAGGAAAGTAGGTCCTGCACTGCTGAACGAGAGAAATAGACGGGTGGGGCAAAAGCCCCACGACCGCACCTCATGCAACTTTCTGGAATTCGTCCTTGGATGCTCCGCACATGGGGCAGACCCAGTCATCGGGCAGATCCTTGAACTTGGTCCCAGGTTTGATGCCACCATCGACATCGCCCTTGCTCTCATCGTAGATGTAGCCACAGACCTGGCACTCCCACTTCTCGAACGCCGTCGGCGGCGGTGCAGCTGGCTTCGGTGGAGGTGCAGCTGGCTTTGAGGGCTCAGGCTTCTTCGGTGGCCCAGCAGGCTTCTTCTCAGGAGGCTTCTTTGATGACATCTCTGTTCTCCTAGTCATGTATGACCAAATGGGATCGGCCCAAAGGCCGCCCCCGTTATTCGATTTCTAGCCTCCCCTAATAAAAGACTTCGCTTGGACCAAATGTTGCTTGTGGACGGACCCAGATGGCGCCTGACAAGACCAGTCATCGCATGAAACGATAGGCCAATTATGGCGCCAGCCAGAAGAAACGAGGAGGACTCTCGGGAGCCCGTGCAGTCAGCCATTGCTCTCAGAGATCCGTCAATCTGAAGCACTTCTCTTGCCGTACATCCGTTCGATCTGTCCAGCTGCGGGAGGCCCAGACACGGTGCAGAAGGCTTAATTGCAGGCTTCGGCAGCCGACTCTTCGAATCCTGCAGGTCGGAGCGAAATACACCATGAAACCTCAACTATCTCCCTCTGTTCTTTCGGCGAACTTCGCACGACTCCAAGAGGACATCAAGAACGCTGAGAAGGGTGGGGCAGACCGTTTCCACCTGGACGTCATGGATGGACACTTTGTCCCGAACATAAGCTTCGGTCCGATGATTGTTAGGACCATGAAGACTATCACAAGACTGCCTCTCGACGTACACCTCATGATATCTGACCCGGACAAGTACATCCCAGAGTTTGTGAGCGCAGGGGCTGAGTTCGTGATTCCACACATTGAAGCGCCATACGATATCTATAGGTCAGTTCAACTGATTGTCGAACTCGGTGCCAAGGCGGGCGTTGCTCTGAACCCAGGTACTCCCATCGAGCGCGTTGAGCCTCTACTGGACAAGATTGACATGGTCATTATAATGAGTGTATGTCCCGGGTTTGGCGGTCAGAAGTTTCAGCCGCAGGCACTCAAGAGAGTGAAGGTTCTCCGGTCAATGCTCGACAGGCTAAAGCCCGCAGTGCACATCGCAGTCGATGGCGGCGTGAAGAGAGAGAACATCGCAGAGATCCATGCCTCGGGAGCCGATATTCTGTTGGCGGGGTCAGCCGTGTTCGAAACCCAAGACGTCGAGAAAACAGTCAGGGAACTGAAACACCTTGTGGAGAAGCCCTAGCGGCGTCAGGATTGTTCGCGCTAGACGAGCTCCAACAGACCCCGGTCCCCTCCTTGCGGCTGAATGAAAACGGTCATAAACCGACGGACACAGCTCCAAGTGGCATACTCAGCTTACACTGAGGCTGGAGACGATAACGGAATGAAGTTCTTCATAGACACAGCTAACGTACAGGCAATAAGGGAGGCACATGAACGCGGAATGGTCGACGGAGTCACGACCAATCCCAGTCTAGTCGCCAAGGAAGGTCGCAACTTCAGGGAGATTGTAAATGAGATTGCTGCGTTTGTGAAGGGCCCAATCAGTCTCGAGGCGGTCAGCTCGGACTACGAAGGCATCATGAAGGAGGCACGCGAACTCAACGGATGGATCGGGAATGCGGCCATCAAGATACCCATGACATGGGAAGGCTTGAAGGCAGTCAAGAAGTGCGCAGAGGAAGGTATCAAGACTAATGTCACCCTCTGTTTCAGCCCGAATCAGGCACTCTTAGCTGCAAAGGCAGGAGCGACCTTCGTATCCCCTTTCATAGGTCGGCTCGACGATGTGGGGCAGGTAGGAATGGAAGTCATTCCTGATATTCTACAGATCTACTCAAACTACGGATACGAAACGGAGATCATCGTGGCAAGCATCAGACATCCGATTCATGTGTACGAGGCCGCTCTGGCAGGCGCGCACATCGCCACTATCCCGCCGAATGTCCTCGACCAAATGGTGAAGCACCCACTCACAGACATCGGCATTGAGAGATTCTTGGCTGACTACAAGAAGATACCCACGGCTCAAGAGCCCAAGAAGCACGGAAAGTAGACCATTCGACCTTCGTGTATGTTACAGTAAGGATGATATGCCCACATGCCTGTGTAGAGTAAGAATGCGGTGTCGCACATGAAGCTGCAGGCCGACCTTGTCATCTTCAATGGCAATCTGATAACTATGGACCCGGAGAACCCCACAGCTACTGCGTTGGCTGTGAAGAACTTCAAGGTGCTAGTTGTTGGCGGTGACGAACAAGTCGTTGACCTCGTCGGCTCGGCCAGACGTGTGATAGACCTCGGGGGAAAGACTGTCGTTCCCGGCTTCATAGATGCACACACCCACATCACGGCGGAAGGAATCAGAGCCTCCCATGTGGACCTGCAGCCCACACGGTCTGTTGAGGACGTGAAACAAACGCTCAGGAAAGTTCTACCGAGCTATACAACGGGCCAGTGGATCAGAGGATACGGCTACGACGAAAGCTTTTGGCCGGAGAAGCGGTATGTGACGGCCAGAGACCTCGATGATGTGAGCACAGAGAACCCGATAGCCATTGACAGGGTGGACGGTCACCTTACCTCTGTAAATACTCTCGCGTTGAAGAGACTTGGAGTACGTCTGGATCAGGCTGGGATGCTAAAGGACAGAAAGGGGAGACCAACCGGCGTTCTCAGAGACATTGAAGATCTCTACAAGAAGGTTCGTCCACCGGATGATGAGATTAGGCAGGGAATTCTTGCCGGGCAAGAGATAGCCAATCGTGCCGGTATCACTTCACTTGTGGACAACGCATCGATGGGCGTTTTCAGACTCATTCGGGAGGCTGAAACCCAAGAACTGCTCTCTGCAAGGCTGATAGTGAATCAGCCCGCCGAAACCCTGAAACACATGATGGAGATTGGGCTTACATCCAGCTTGGGCAGCCCAATGCTCAAGATCGGCGGCGTCAAGTCCTTTGTGGATGGTTCGATTGGTGCCAGGACAGCTGCTCTGTCCATGCCCTATGTCGACGACAAGAAGAACAAGGGGAATCTCTTCCTTTCTGAGAAGACGCTCACAGCATTCATCAAGAAGGCGGCAAGAAGCGGTATTCAGACAGTGACACATGCGATTGGAGATGCCGCGATAGAGACCCTGATCTCAGCTTTCGAGAATCTGAGTGATGATGAGAAAGCCACACTCCGGAGCCAAAGACACAGGATTGAACACGCAGAAATGATAAGTGAAAGTCAAATCAGAAGAGTAGTCAGCCTCGGGTTAATACTCTCAATGCAGCCCAACTTTGTGGGAGTCTGGCAACAGAGCGGCGGTCTTTACGAACAGAGACTTGGTGCAGAACGCGTGGCAGAAATGAACATGTTCAGGGTTGCTCTTGACAACGGAGCTCGTCTGTGCTTCGGCTCTGATGGGATGCCCTATGGCCCACTATACGGGATTTGGTCTGCTACTACTCATCCAAACCCCAAAGTGAGGCTCACTGTAGAAGAGGCGATTCGCTGCTATACGATGGAGAGCGCTTACTCGGTCTTCATGGAGAAGAACATAGGCAACCTCGTGGTCGGAAAACGGGCTGACTTCGTCGTGTTGTCAGAGGACATCATGAAGGTACCGGCACGGACGATCAGGGACATCAATGTCGAGATGACAGTAGTCGGAGGCCTGGTCGAATACAGCTCGGCGAACAGGTGAGGTGTTGCGATGGGCAGAATCAGGGTTCTGAGCCCTGACATGGTTTCGTTCATATCAGCAGGCGAAGTAATCGATGGTCCCTGGTCAATCGTGAAAGAACTAGTAGAGAACTCTCTCGATGCAGCAGCAACTCACATTGACATTGAAATCAGAGGGGGAGGCATAGACTCTGTTGTCGTTTCGGACAATGGACACGGAATAGCACATGACGACGTCCCAATGTGTGTGCGTGGGCACTCGACAAGCAAGGTCAGGAACAGGGAGGACCTTGACACGATAGCAACGTATGGCTTCCGAGGAGAGGCGCTCGCGAGCATAGCAGCAGTAGCTGACCTTCATATTCTGACACGCACGGCAGATGAGGAGATGGGTTCGAAACTTGTGTCTCGCGTAGGCGAAGCCCCGAAGATCACGAACGCATCGAGGCCGAACGGAACGACGGTCGAGGTCACACATCTGTTCGCTCGTATTCCGGCTCGCAAGAAACAACTCGGGACTCCGAAGACGGAAGGGCAACGTGTTGTTGATGTCGTCATGCGTCACGCGATGCCAAGATTCGATGTGGGATTCCGTCTTGTCAAGGACGGCGAGGTCATAATCGATTGCCCGCCCGAGCAAAGCCCGAGAGACAGGGCGGTTGCCGCATGGGGCGCAGAGGTGGCGCCCCACTTGGCGGAGGTCTACTTCACCAAAGACTCCATCACTATCAAAGGATTCTTGGCGCGGCCTCTGGTGACTAGAGGTACCAGAGCCCGGGAGTATCTCTCAGTACACAAGAGACCTGTCGAGGACATGCGGCTGAGCACGGCTGTGGAGAGCGCATATTCCACGCTCCTCATGCGGGGGCGTTACCCGGTATGTGTCTTGGACATCTCACTGGACCCCCTGCGCGTCGACGTCAATGTGCATCCCACAAAGCGCGAAGTCAGAATAAAAGACGCTGAGGAGGTGGCATCGGCAGTCAGAGAGTCCGTAAGGAGGGTTCTCTTGGAACCGCAGCCGTCAACATTCGGGCAGGGTCCTGAGGACATCTTGGCAGGACCTTCGCTCGAGCCATTCTTGATGGAGGAAGAGAGTGAAAAGCCTAGCAGTCTGTCCAGCTCGGCGAATCGGCAGCCAACCACCGACGCATTCCGATTAGTCGAAGGAGTGTCCCTTGAAGGTGTCACAAGCGAAACCAGTGATGACATAATTCGTGTACCTACTCTAGGAGGGACATTCAGAATCGTGGGTCAGGTCCACAACCTCTACGTTGTCCTCGAACTACAGGAGGGACTCCTCATCATCGATCAGCATGCCGCCCACGAGAGGGTCATGTACGAACGTCTCCGACGCCAGATGAACAGTGGTGCGATGCCAGTACAGGAGCTGCTGGAGCCAATCGTGCTCAGACTGCAGCATACTGATGCTGAGAATGTCCTGGGTCTTTCTGATGTCCTAGAGAGAATGGGCTATTCGGTTTCCGGGTTCGGAGGCAATGAGATATTGGTCACTACTCTTCCTGATGTACTCGGGTATCAGGTGTCAGAGAAGGAAGTCACATCTATTGTTGACGAGATACTTGCCATAGGAGTTGACCATGCATCTGAGCACTTCATGGACGAGATTGTCAAAATCACTGCTTGCCATTCAGCCATAAGGGCCGGCCAACCAATGAGCAAGGACGAGATTCGGAACCTCCTAGTGGCTATGGCCAGCACACCAAACAGATACAGCTGTCCTCACGGGCGTCCCACTATACTGAGAATCAGCGTGCAGGAATTGGAGAAGAAATTCGGCAGGATTGGGCATTGAGCTTGCTTCAACTGGGCTTTCTGCAACCCTTCCCGTGAACAAAGGGATAAGGATGCTCCCTTTTGCCAGACAAAGTGCAAATCGGAAAAGCGAATAGTTTTACTAGGTTTGAATCATTATACAAGGCGAGGATTCGAGGTCATCGCACGTCCGCAGCTCTCACTACCTCAGAGTTGAAACCATGATGAGCACTACGTGGTTCATTGCCAAGGAGTACCTCAAGCGGCTCCAGATCAGCTTCGAGGAGAATGGTCGCAAGACGTTTAGCCTCTATCCGTACGGCCAGACAGAAACGAATGAAATTGAAGTTTTCCCTGGCATAAGTTGGATCACTTTGACAACTAGATTGATGGACCTCTCGAACGTCACTGATGCCAAGAAGAAGGACGTCTACGAGAAGCTTCTGAAATCCAACGCCAAGCTTGTTGAAATCACATTTGGAATTGACAAGAAGGACTGCCTCATCATTAGGAACGCCATCCCGGTCGATGGGATATCTTACGACTCGTTCAATTGCACCTACGAGGCGCACCTTGCTGGAATCAAGTTCTTTCAAAAGACGCTCCTTCCAACCCTCCTTTGAGCGCGTTCTGATAACATCTACATATCGCCGCCGTCAAGGTCCTGGGCGCCTGTACGCCTCTGAGCAGCTGCTGGTTGCTGACTCTGGAAAAGAAAAGGAAAGAGGGCGCGCGGCCCTCTCGCCATCAACTAGTGTCTACGACGCATCGCAGCTAGGACAATCAAGGCGACTACAACTGAGCCCGCGACCAGAACAAGCATCTCCGTAGGAATACCTGTACCAGTCTGTGTGATGGTCTGTGTGGTCGTGATTGCACCTTGGCCAACACGGTACAATAGGACGATTGACGTCACGTCACCAACGTTAGTGTGGGCAACCACTCTATAGTAGACGTTCACACCCTCAGCATGAGGAGGTATCTGCCCCTGGTAGCTGCCAAAGAAGTATGACATGCTAGTCGTCGTCCATGTCATCTGGTCTGTTGAGTACTGGAGATCAACGCTGTTGACTGAAACTCCTTCTGCACCCAAGACCTGGACAGTCACCGTCACAGAGTCTGTTGCTTGAGGCACCGTCGGGAACAAGGTGAAGCTGCTGAAAGCGACTCCACCAGGGCCAGACTGGACGCCCTGATTTGACACATAGCCGACAAACACAGGATCTTGATAGACACTGCAGCCGTCCCAATGCGGAAAGCCGATGGTGACATAGTACAGACCTGTGCTGAACGCCCATCCGGTGGCAGACATGCTGCTTTCGGACTCGTAGGCTGCTCTGAACGTACCTGCGGGCGTTGTACAGCTCACGACATCGTACGGAGCCGTCGTGTTCTTGCTCCAGTCGTAAGTTGTGCCACCCATGATCATCTCGGCAAAGCGAGCGCCAGCAGTCTCCAGCTCAAACGTGTCAGCAGCGACGGTTGACTCACTGCCAGTGAACGATCCGTTGGCCTTGAAGGAAAAGTCAGCCATTCTCACGTCAGCAAGATAGCTCAGGGCCAAAGACCTGTTCTCCAAGTTCGCGCGTCCGCCAGTCATGTCAACATCCCAGTTGCCTACATAGTTGTCGACCTTGAGGACAGCATAGTTGTTCATCGATGTGACATTCAGGTGTCCCTGGAAGTGCACGAGGAATGAGAGTTCGTCAATAGTGACCTTCGTTGGCCTGTCATCAAATGATCTCAGATCGACTCCGGTCATCATCCTGTCATACCAGCCCCAGTATCCACTCAGTGTGTATGGATACGCGGTGCCATTGACATCGTAGAATGTCACACCCCACGTGATCTCATCTGTGAGCTCACGATCGATTGAACCACTCGCCTCAGTGTTGTTGTATGCCATGCCAGGTGTCACGAACTCGACGCCGCCTGCTGCATCAGGTATCAGGTAGTGGCTCAGGTCACCCCCTTGAGGACTCATGGGGTCCACATCCATCAGAGAGTCTGAATCTGTGTCGTTCCATATCATGAGGCCGCTGAACTCATAGTGGACGCCCACATCGAGCCAGTGCTCAACATCGCCCTGGGTGTATGTAGTACCATAGTCCTGTGAGATACCGAAGCTCAGCCATGTCCAAGACTGCTCGTTAGACGTGATCCAGTCCCAACCACTTGCCACAGCCTGAGCGACGATGTCTGCCCAAGTGACGTTTCTGGCCATCCATGCTATGTCCCAGTAGCCCGGTCTTGAGTCGTTCTCGGGTGTCAGCATGATGTCCTTTACCTGTTGCATCTCGATTGAGTCAAGCTGTTCCGAGTCAGCTGCATGGAACCAGTAGAAGGTCTGTGACCATGTATAGCTCCATGTGTAGGTGTTTAGACCCAGCCAGGAGTTGATATTCATTTCGTCACCGTACATTGTGGCGTTCGGGTTCCATGTGAGGTAGACCTGCATGAAGTTCCACTCATGTGAATAGGCGTTCATAGAGTTGTAGAGTTGCAGAACGAAGTACTGGTCGTCGGTAGTTTCAAGGTCACCATCGAGGTCTAGTGCACCATCATCTGGGCTCATGACCCAGTTCTTGATGCCCCACATTCCCCACTCTGGAATGCCCACAATGAAGCTCTGGAAGTTCCTATAGACAGCGCACTCTATGGGTGTTGGCCCATAGATTACCGGATACCCCCACGTGAAGCGTGTCTTGTGGATGCTCTCGAAGCCTGCAGTAGCAGTAACAGGCGTCCCGAAGTAGGTGAACTCGTAGATCGGATGAGCCACACCCTCAGTTTTCACAAATAGCTCACCGGGGTATGTAGAGTTCAGAATCCTGAACCCACTCACGGTATACCCCGAAATGCCTTGGTGTGTGTACCGGGAGCCCATGAAATCAAACAAGTAGTAGCTGCCGTTGTCAAACATGTATACGAGGTATATCGCTGAATATGATAGAGACTCCCAAGTTGGCACACGAATCTGAGTGCCATTAAGCGCTGTGTAGTAGTAGTGTGTGTAGTTGCCTTCGCTGTAGCAGTCTGGGTACATTCTCGTCGAGTAGAAGGTACTACCATTCACCTGATATTCGAACACCTGCGTGGCCATGCTACGATTAGCCAACCAATTGGTCCCGTTTAAGAGATGGTACACATACCGATAGTTGCCATCTACGTCCTCGCAGCTTGGCCAACCGTCAGGATAGGGTGCCGTGTAGTTGATCGTGCCAACCTTGGCGAACTGCAGATTGACGTCCATTGTTCCGACCTCAATTGCATAGCCGATGACTACTGGGCTCCACACATGCGTGTCCTGTGCCATCGAGTGTTCTAGGTACAGTTTGTTCAGGCGGTATGAAACACCCTCTATGTTGGCATAGGCCTCTGTTTGGGTTTCGCCATAAACAGGGTAGGTGTTTTCACTGTACTCGACGGACTTTATCGTTGGCACTTTGCCGCCACTAGACGCAGTGTTGGAGAGATCGCATGTGCTTTGAGCACCAGCATCAGGATACGGCATCTCGTAGTTGGTTCCATCAATCGCGGAGTAGTAGGAGTAGTAGATGTTCTGGTACACGAGCATGACCTCGGAGATACCGTAGGTTCCCGCATAGTAGTTGCACGGATAGGTGATGTCGTACATCACTCCATCTATCATCGCTGTATACACGCATCGGACTTCGTCCCAGTACATTCGATAGTAGTTGCCCTCAAGGTCAGTCATGTAGTAGCAGTTGTCCCTGCTTTCCCACCAGTACTGGGCGATCTTGAGGATGTTGCTCCCGTAGCGAACATACCAGAGCATAGTCATGTCGCCGGTAAGTTCCGCCTCATCGTAGAGAACAAAGCTGGCAAGATTGCTCTTGTAGTATTCAGAACCACCCTCATGGATGACTCCGTAGATGTCCAGCCAGAAGTAGTTGTAGTAGGAGCCATTGTAGTAGTCGCGCTCCCACTCCATCGTGGTCAGGAACGAGTCGCCTGTGAAGGTTGTTGCATTGTAGATGTGGATTGTCTTGGAGTAGGTCACATAGATGTTCGTTCCGTTGGTCAGCTCGTATCTGTAGACGTCGTTGCCTGTAGCCGGATCCCAGTGGTCAAAGTAGAACATGTTAGTGTAGGAACTGCCACTCCATGGATCGTAAGTTTCGCGTACTTTCAGTGGGAGATTCTGACCATTAATGACGATATACGGCACTTCTGTGCCCACAAGAGGATTGGCGGAGAGAGTTGAGTTGTGGAAGGCAAGCTGGCTATGATCAATTGGGTCTAGATATACTCGTTCACTCATGTAATCGAAGCTGTACACCCACTCGCGGTCCCATGTCATGACTTCATGTTCACCATAAGAACCTGCATAGTCCTGATACCACGTGTTGTTCAGGAATGCATAGTCCCACCAGTATGATGAATCTGGCACGGTTGGATTCATGCTCATAAGGAATGAGGCATAGAGGTCTCCTTCGCCAGTCCAAGTGTTGAAGTCAGAAGTAACGCAGAAGTCGGGGCTGATCGCCGTTTCTGCACTTCTACGGTTCAAGTACTCGGTCTGCCACTGACTAGTCAGCTGGTTGTAGTACCAGTTCTGCCAGTGCCAGCCCTCCACCTCCATCCATCGCCACTCTGAGAATTCGCCATAGACCCAGTTCCAGTATGCTGATTCAGGATCATACTCGTAGTGCCAGCCTGTCACATTGACATAGGCCCAGTCCATGTAGGTTCCGAAAGTGTAGTTGTACTTGGCCGTCAAGTTGAACGCCCTGAGAGTAGGCGATCCATCCATATCGTAGTCTATCTCGTATAGAAGCTCCGACCACCACTGCAACTCAGGTGTCCAGAAGCTGTCGTACGTACTCATGATGAACTGAACGCCGTCTATGTCCTCCGCGACAGAACCACCACCTTGTAGTCGACCTTGGACCATGAAGTTGTCACCCTTGTCTGCCTGGAACATCCAGCCATTGGGCTCGGTCCCGTCTTCCCTGAGAATCTTGGCGATGGTCACTGGGGTTTCAATCGCGATCTGCTTGGCCATCTGGTATTCTGATACAGTTTGCCTAGGATTGTCGCCCATAGTGGCAGACGAGTACGAATTGTGATCCGGACCCATGACGAGGTCGTTGAACGAAAAGTAGTTGCTAGTCGTCGGAGGCATCAGAGATGTGAAGTGTCCAACAAAGTCCACGACATACTCTTTACCGATCTGGGACGCCGAACAAAGCGTGCCGTTGAGTTCATAGAGTACTGGAATATCGGGCGTCACTTCTTCGAGAACCATGATGTCCTGGTTGTACGTGCCTTCAGTGTACTCTTGGTACGGATATCCATAGTACATGTAACCGTAGTATGACTCGAAGCTTTCAGTTGTGCCGTTGTAGATGAACATCAGTTGTTTCTCGACCCAAGTATTCCTCTCGACAAGGGTCGGATCCATCTGGGAAGTGACGTTGTTCCAAATGTACTCAAGTGTTGTGAAGTTGATGTATTCCGATGTCCCAGTTGTCACCCACCTGCGTTCCGTGTGGGGCCCGTATGTCTGTTTCATATAGCTCACACTGATTGTGGCATTCCAGACATACGTGTCCAAAAGCTCATCGTACTCCCATGCGCCTGTTTCTGACACCACCTCAGAGTACCATCCGGTCACATTGACCAGTGTGTCAATCTGTGATGGCAGGTAGAAGTTGAGTCTGACATAATCGACCATCGGTCCGCTGATGTTAAAACGCATGATGAAGTCCTTGCTTCTGCTAATGGAGTATAGGTCGTCACCCTCCATGTCGAGCTTCTGAAGTGTGTAGGACCCTCCATAAGAGCGATTCCAGGCCTGACTAGGTGGCATGCCAACTGCAATTCCCCTGAACTCCCAGCCAGAACCATAGTTGTATGATCCTATCCAGTTCTGGTTGGTGTCCACAACAGACATGTCAAGCTGGTATAGACCCAGAGGGGTTTCAGAGGTGAATCTCACTACGAATGTGATGTAGTATGAAGATGCATCACTCGAGTTCGAGCACTCTAGTGGGAGAATGTCAACGAAACTGGCTGTCGGCGGGCCGCTAGGCCCGCCACTGGGGCCGCTCATGTTGTACTTGTTCGAAAAGGCGAACCAAGGCTCTTTCAACCCCGAGGTCTCGAAATTGAAATAGAAGTTTGCTGAGAAGTTCATCGTATTGCTCATATAGAAACCACGCACTTCGGCCCGGCCAAGCCCCGCGCCTGCGGTAAACACACCCTTGGGAACGGTCACAACGACATTGATCAGCTCATTGATCCCTGCATAGCTCTCCTCAGTGAAGAGAGTCCCGTTCTCGTGGTAGTAAACCTCAAACGTGGGACGCGGCCCGAAGAGCCAGTTCCTGTTCTGCCAGCTCCATTCATCGTTCGTGCTGTTCTGGTCCTGATTCCACCACACTTGCGTACCAGCCTCGGGGCTTTGGGCCACAGTAGGCAGCAGAGTCCCCGTATCGACCGTACGGCTCATCTCTCCAGACGATGGCGCATAGGGCGCCGCTCCGGAGTTGAGCATGGAAAGAAAGAAGATCATAACAGCAAGAACTGAGAATAGTGCTCTCTTGCTGCTTCTAGCGTTCATATTAATCGTGTCCCCTTGCGCACCGCAGTTTCACAGATTTGTCAGGTTTACATGGCCACGCATATCCGGATGAAACGGACAGAAGAATCTGGGCGCGCTATTAGGATATATGAGAGCCTGCGAGTCA
>PRDI01000062.1 GCA_003345595.1 Candidatus Thorarchaeota archaeon
TGGCATCGAAACGGAGAGAATGCGCTTGCGTGGCTTCCTAGGCCAAATGGGCGAAAGAAACAGTCACATCATGTGACTCTGTGCAGTGACCCCTGAAAGTGGCTTCGCTATATATACTCAGTCTGAGCAGCATTACTCGTGAACTAATATGGCACACGAAGCAAACACTCGAAACACATCTGTTGGGAAGAAGAACACCGGCATCGCAAAGGCCCAGAGCACCGATGCAATCGCCTACGCCTACGCCACTGTTGTGAGGTGAACAAAATGGCTCACATGAAGACTGACATCAATGTTAGGAAGGCCGCAGTCCGCAGAGTCCAGATTTCCGCCGAGGCAATCGCCCTCGTCCGCTTCATAGGGCTTGTAAGGTGAAACTAAATGAACGTTGATTCTGCCAAGCGACTTAGAGTCCGTCCTACCAGCCTCAATGTGCGGAATCCCAATTCATCCAAGACTCATGTGTTGACTGTGGCTGAGGTTTTCGCGTGGGAGGCAACGTAATACCTCCCCTCTGTTTATGCTGAATATGCACGACCCTGAGTTCCGTACTGCTTCTTCTGACTTTGTGATCTTCCATACTTCTGTGTGATTCCGAGGTAATGCATGCCATTGGCTGGCCACTGTCCAGAATCTGCGCATAGAGAGTGGTGCCGAGGGAGGGATTCGAACCCACGGACTCCTACGAGAGTGGATTTCTCAGCGGAGTCAGGCGCCGATCTTGAGTCCACCGCCTTTGACCTGACTTGGCAACCTCGGCACGTCGGTCTGCATCTCCTGCTGGTTCGTTTATAGCCGTTTTCCCTTCTTCCTTGCTCATAGTAGAGGAATCAGCCTTCGGCGTAGTTTATCAGCAAGTAATCATATGCCGCAGCCATTTGACCGAACGACTGGAGCTAGCCATATGCCGTATATGAAGACTCAAGACTTCTCGATGTACTACGAAACCATCGGGACGGGACCGCCCGTGCTCCTAATACATGGTCTGGGATCTGACCATCGCGGGTGGGAATATCAAGAGAACGACTTGAAACAGCATTTCCGTCTGGTAGTGCCTGACCTTCGTGGACACGGTCAATCCGAGGGCGGTTTCACTGACTTCATCCCGGCACACCAGTTTGCAGAGGACCTAGACCATCTGCTGACCCACCTCCACCTTGACCGAGTACGTGTAGTTGGACATTCATTGGGCGGCATTGTGGCACAGCAGTTTGTGCTAGACTTTCCCCATCGCGTTGAGAAGCTCGTGCTGGTCGATACCACGCCCAAGGTCACAGAAGAAATCGCCGATGTTGTGTTAGGCTGGCGTGAGGCACAGCTTGAAGGTGGAAACGAGGCATACTTCTGGGCGACTGTACGGAGCGGTTTCACTCCTCAATGGGTCAAGAACAATCCTGACATTGTCAATCATCTGAAAGAGCGAGCTGCCGATATCAAGATAGAAGGAGTTGTTGCTGCAGGTCTTGGCCTTGCAGTGACAGACCTAGTGGATCGCCTTCAGGAGATATCAGCTCCGACTCTCATACTCCATGGAGATCGTGACGGCATAATCAACATCAAGATGGGAAGGCTCATCAACAAGGGCATAAAAGGTTCGAGTCTTCACGTCTTCAAGAGATGTGGCCATTCACCGACCGTGGAGAAGCGCGCTGAGTTCAATCGTGCTCTCATATCATATCTGAAGGACTGATTGCTAAGCGGGTCCTCTGGAAACTTTCCGGGGTCTAGGAAGTCACCTTGTGCATTTCCTCTAGGAACGGCCTGATCTGGCGGTAGAAGTCAGCAATGACCTTGCTCCTTGCATCCTCTGTTTCCAAGATGAAGAGTCGTATCTGCTGACCGACCCTTATCTCCTTGACAAACCCTATGTCGACGAGGGGCTGCATCACTCTATGGATTGTGGAATGTGCGAGTCCCGTTTCCTTGGCAATCCTACTCAGGTTGAAGAACTCCTTCGGCCTGTCAAGGAAATGCTGGACGACTCTTGTCTGAGCTCGTGAGGCAAAGATCTTCTCAAGTAGTTTCTGCAACTCACAATGCCTCCTTAGGTATCTTCCTTTTGACCGTGCACAATTGTGGTCCCAATCTTCTTTCCCTTGAAGAAACGAAGAAGATTCTCCGGGTCTCTGCCATCAAACACCACGGTTTCAATTTTGGACCGTTCCACAATCCTTACCGCGACCGGGTCGAATAGTTTGTACTCCCCTGCACGCGCGCTAGTTGCCGCAAGAATGGTCTTGAGCTGCTTGATGTCGACTGTGTCTAGCTTCTTGGCGCCGGGCTTGTCAGGGTCTTTGTCATAGACTCCATCGACATCAGTAGCATTCAGAAGCTTGGCACCTCGTACCACTTCCGCCGCAAGAGCAGCCACTGCGTTCGTCGACTGCCCAGGAGTCAGTCCCCCCATCAAGACAACCCTCCCGGAGCACATTGCTGTTTCAAGTTCATCTAGGCCTTCGACGACTCTTGGATATGCCGCTTCGCCTAGAGCCACGCAGAGCAGTTCCGCGTTGTGACGAGCGAGTTTAATCCCAAGCCAGTCACACTGCGTTTCAGTTGCGCCAAGATCCCGGGCAGCACCTATGAACGTTCGTGCTGGTTTCCCTCCTCCCACAACTATCACCAGCTGGTGTCCCTCCTTCAGCAGAGCCCTCACTGACACGGCGTACTTCGTAATCCTATCGGTGAGCACCTTGCCTGTGTCATCGTAGAGAAGCGAGCCTCCAATCTTGAGAACCGCGCGCATATTCTGCTCTCCACTGCGCTGTCCAAACAAACAAACATTCTGTGGGCTCCTAAAGAAGCTTTCTTGAATGGAAAGAACTGTTCGATATTTCGCTAGTCCTCCTTAGCACCCAAGATAGATGGGGCGGGCTTTTTGTTCTCTGTGACGCAGCCAACGACTAGTAGGCAGAATCGGACACCGTGGATCTTGTGCAGGTCCATTCATTGCAGGTCGCCAGAATCTGTGGGCTGCATATACGCTGCAGAGCTCGTGGGCAAGTGCCATTGCCCACAATCCTTTTAGCAGGAGGGCATTGTTCGACTCGGGAGCGGGCCATGCCGGGCCCTTTCGTTATCAAGGAGTCCGAGTGTCTTGTCGAAGTATGTGCCGAGGATCACGTCTAATCGCTGGACCCCCGATGATGAGGCTGTTCTGCTAGAAGACTGGTTCAAGGACAACGTATATGCCTTTGATTCAAAGAGCAGGAAGAAGATCTACTCGGTAGACACTCCTCCGCCTTATCTTTCCGGACACGTGCACATCGGCCAGCTGTTGCACTACACGCAGATTGACACAATTGCAAGATACAGACGCATGCAGGGGCTTGAGGTGAACTTCCCCTTGGGCATCGACCGCAACGGTCTTCCGGTCGAGCTCCGTGTCGAGAAAGAGTTCGGCATGAATATGCACACGACACCGCGTGCAGAGTTCGTTCAGAAATGCAAGGAACAGCTCGATCTATACGAGGACGAGGTGGTTGAGAGCTTCAAGAGAATGGGCATCGGCTTCAACACGTATGATGACCAGGGTAGCTACAGGACTGACAGCCCAGAGTACAGAGCTGTGACCCAAGCGACCTTCATCGGCCTCTGGAACCAAGGTCTGGTCTACAGCGACTACAGACCAAACAACTGGTGCTTTGAATGTGGCACAACAATCGCAGACGCTGAAGTGGAATACGATGAGCGTCCAGCGACTCTGAACTATCTCTACTTCCAAGTGGATGGAATGGACCCCATCAAGATTGCCACAACACGTCCAGAGCTCTTGTGCGCCTGTGGTGCGGTCTTTGTACATCCTGCAGATGAACGCTATCATGGCTATGGAGGCAAGAAGGCTCGAGTGCCCATCTTCAACCTAGAGGTGCCGATTATTGAAAGCGCGACAGCCCAGATTGAGTTCGGTACGGGTGCGTTAATGGTGTGCAGTTACGGCGACATGGCTGACGTGATGGCTTTCCGCGATTACGCATTGAAGACAATCGCTGCAGTCTCTCCTGATGGCAAGATGACCTCGGCCGCAGGCAAGTATGCCGGGTTCACCACTGAGGATGCAAGAAGGCAGATCATCGAAGACCTCAAGGCGCAGGGAATCTTGTACAAACAGGAGGCAATCAACCAGAGGGTGCCTATCTGCTGGCGGAGCAAGACCCCAATAGAGTTCATCGCCATGGACGAGTACTATCTGCGCCAAGCCGAGTTCACAGAGGCCTTGATGAAGATCGCAAGGGAAACCAAGTTCTATCCTGAATCTCACAGGCAGATACTGATTGACTGGATCAACAGGGTCACCGTGGATTGGCCAGTCAGCAGACGAAGGTACTACGGGACAGAGATGCCAATCTGGTACTGTAACGCCTGTGGTAAGCCAGTCGTGCCTGAGCCCGGGGAACTCAAGTACTACCAGCCGTGGCGAGAGGACCCCCCATTCAGCAAGTGCCCAAAGTGCGGCGGCCAGAAGGGATTCAAAGGTGAGGACAGGACATTCGACACCTGGATGGATTCATCAATCTCGGGTCTCCAAATAATCGGATACATGCGAGATCAGGCGCTGTTCAAGAAGGCATTTGGCAGAGTCATCAGGACGCAGGGAAAGGACATTGTCCGCACATGGCTGTTCTACTCACTCCTCAGGACCTACCAGCTGCTGAAGAAGCCCGCATTCAACGAAATCTGGGTGTCTGGACATGTGGTGGACGAGAAGGGCGAGAAGATGAGCAAGTCTAAGGGCAATTCTCCGCCGCCGGGTCCTTTTATCAGTAAATACGGCGCAGACGCCATGCGACTCTTTGGTGTGCTCGAGGCCGGATTGGGCAGTGACGTACGCTTCTCGGAGGACAGGCTTTCGGGTGTGTCAAAGTTCATGACCAAACTATGGAACATAGGTCGTTTTGTGTCCATGTTCTCATTCCCTGAAGGGATTCCATTTGAGGAGCTTACCCCTGTTGATCAGTGGGTACTTGCAGAGGCCAACAAGATGGTCGAGGGAATAGCGCCTGATTGCGAGCTGCTTGACTTCCATAAGCCTGCGACTGACGTGAAGACCTTTGCATGGAGTTTCCTTGCTGACCATGTGCTGGAGATGCTGAAGGGTCGCTGCTTCAACAGCGAGAACCAGTTCACTCCAGACGAGCAACGCTCGGCATGGTTTGCCCTACACGAGGCATTGAGGACAGTGTTGAAGGCTCTGGCCCCGGTCACCCCGTTCATCACTGACAGAATATACAGAGATCTGTACAACAAGAAGGGTGTTCACCGGGAGAGGTTTCCAGTGCCAGATAATGATTGGCAGTCTCCTCTGACCAAGCACACGAATCTTCTACTCCAGACTAATGCAGGTTTCTGGAAGTTCAAGCGTGATAATGGCCTGTCACTCAGGCAAGGCATACCTGAGGCTTGCATATCCGGGAAGCTGAAACCGTGGGCAAAGGATCTTCAGGCGATGCATGGAATTGGGAAGCTAAGGTTCACGAAGCCCAAGGGCGGAGGCTTTGTCGAAGTGAGCTTGTCAGAGTCCGATGAGGTCATCTATGTGAGGCTGCCTCAACCTACAACATCTGGTTCCTGAGTAGCACTGGTATCGTATCTGCCTCAGCCCACAATAACGATATTCTCGTGCTCCGTGGGGCACTTCATACTGTTCGAAACCAGACAGTACTTGGCTGCCAGTTCCAGTGCTCTCTCTGCTTTTGGTTTCGTTTCCTTAGAGTCTACGACCACCCTCGTCTTCAACAGGAGCTTCGTGAACTCGAAGCCTCTCTCGAGCTTCTCAAGTGTGCCCGTCCCCTGACAGGAGAAGGACTCGAAGTCAAAGCGCATTCTCTTTGAGAAAGTAGCAAAAGTGGTCATGAAACAGGATGTGGCCGCTGCGACGAAAAGGTCCTCTGGTGAAATGATTCCCTCTGGTCCCTCAAACTCTGGCGGCGCCGAAACCTTCGTTGTGGGCTTTCCTTCAATGAGAAGGTCGCCAACGCGATCATCTGTCCAGTCTACTTGTACGTGGTACTCGTGCGACTCTTGGCTCAAGATCCTCACCTGAATGCACACTGGAAGCTCCACGAAAAAGCGTTTGGGTCTGGTTCCTCATCTGCTATCGGACGACTATCTCATTCTCATACTCTTTGGGGCATTTCATACTGTTTGCAACATAGCAGTACTTTGCTCCGAGTTCCAATGCCCTAGCCATCTTGCTTCTCAGGTCCTCCGATTCTATGACGACCTTGGTCTTCATGTGCAGATGAGTGATCTCGTAGCTCTGTCCCACTTTCTCCAGAAGTCCCTTTGCTTCCACCTCGAAGGACTCGAATCTGATATGCATCTTCTCCGTGAAGACAACAAAGGAGTTCATGAAACAGACAGAAGCTGAAGCCACGAACAGGTCTTCCGGGGAATGAAACTCTTTGGTCCCACCGAACTCCGGAGGACTTCCAGTCCTTATTGTTGGCTTGTTACTGACCAGCACATCACCCGATTTGCCACCGGTCCAGACCACTCTCACCAAGTACTCACGAGATTGATCACTCAATGACATCACTTGAGTGACCGTGGTGATTTCCTGTTTGAATAAGGTTTGGGCACGTTCATCTCACATCAACATTCACAGCTTCCTTGCACTGACCGCGAGGAAGACGGGGATGCGCCTCTGTTTATCAAAGAACTCATTGGACGACGTGCATGGTGGACCAGGCGAGAATCGAACTCGCGACCTTCTGAATGCGAATCAGACATTCTACCACTGAACTACTGGCCCGCTTGTTCCAGGCTCATCGTACGGGCAGTTCTTAAAACCTTGTCTGCTCAAATCTCGATGCCGAACGCTTCGGAGAAATGCTCTACTCTCACGAACTCTCTAAGAAAGTCACGTCCCTTCTCGGTGAGTACATACATCCGGCTGTCCTCGCTGTCCTGTGACTCCAGCACAAGCGCTTTCGCGACCAGTTCGTCAAGATACTGTGTGAGCCTGTCATGGGAGAGATTAGCACCGTAGAGGATCTTTGTGGGTCCCGCTCCGTTCTCACCTTCACTCTGGATGGCGCGCATCATGTCCGCGAGGATGCGCATCTTTGAACGGTAGGGTTTCTTCGACCTCATGCCTCTCGGCCCGCCTTGACCAACATGACCAAGAGCGCGATGAATCCTAAGAACTGGAATACTTGACTAAGAGCATAGCCTCGCACGTCGTCCTGTGATGGTATTGCCGACACATGGCTCAGGAGCAAGAACGAGAAGCCGACAAGTACGTAGAGGGCGTATTTGGTCCTGACGTTGAGGTAGTTGACAGTCGACTGTAGGACTACGACCAGCAGCACTATGATTGCTACCATGTCAAGGTTCGGGTCAACGAGAACGGGAAGAGCCATCAACATGGGGAGGATAGTCGGGCGGCCTCCAAGAGTGGGGCGGGTGGAAACCGCAAACAGGATGTAGGCCATCACCTTCATCGCACCATACGCTATGGTGACAACAACGATTAAGCTGTTCCCACTGGAAGGGTCCCCTCCGTCCGAACTGAGCACGAAGAAATACCATGTACCGATGACTCGTCCGAACATGGCAGCTGAGAGTACGAGAAACCCTGTCGAGAGGTCTGACAGCCTCTTCTGACCAGTCAGCCTGTAGGCCTTGCTCGCATAGTGGCTGAGTGCAAGGGCGATTAGGCCTGCAATCGACTCAAGCAGGAGGTCCACCCTTATCAATGCGAGCAGGGCCTGCATAGCTCTACAATCACGTCTCCTGGACTCATCTTCTCAGGTCATATTGACATTGGATGAATCATCCTTGGCTTTTCTCCGAATTGGTGATGAAGGCAGAAGGGCATTCTGGCTCATGTATGATTCATTCAGAGCCTTCCTTCATCGCCTCTTTATAATGAGTTGACGTACAGGAAACATGAGATGGAAGAAACTGACAGCTGCAGGCAGTCGATAGAAAACCTCGATCTCTGCCAAAAGAGGCGGGTCCCACCCGCCCTTCCATCACCTCTCGCTTGTTGTTCACCACAGATATAATATGGGCCTCTTTGCACCATCATAAGAGCTGATGTGCATGGACAAGTGTTCAGTCTGTGGGAAACCGATTTCGCCTGCCTTTGCCGAGAGGCTCCGCAGTGTTTCCGCCGGCGGTCTGCTCATGTGCCGGGCATGCGCGATGAAGAAGATCAGGTCTGGCGACATGCCCTCTCTCCAGTGCAAGAGATGCGACGGGCCGATTGAACCGGAGATTATGCGAAGAATCATTGCGGCTAGGAGGAGAGGAATCCCAGCTCCAATGCTCTGCAGAAACTGCTATTTGACTGTGAGGAGTCGTTCAGGGATTCCTGAGAAGCGCCTTCACGGAGGTGCACCACTTGAGGTCGAGGAATGGGCCTGCGTGAAGTGTGGTGCATCCCTTGAGCCCGAAGAAGTTGACGTAATCAAACATGGGCAGAGCATAGAGTGCCCGTACTGTGGAAGCACAATCACTCTAGACCTGTTCAGATGATATGAAGTCCCAGCCTCAGACATGCAGGTCCCATTCGGGTATCGGAAGGCGCCTATCAAGGGGGAACCTCCGCCCTGTTTGTGAGATAGCTGGAGTGATTTACACACGGAGCTGGTGGGTTGTCCACAGCAGGAGTCGATGGTAGCAGCTCAGTTGGAGCTAGAAGTGGACGCCCACTGCTTGACAGGTACGTGGAGAAACGGTTCACTTCTTGTCCGTCTTATCCTTGAGCACTGCTTCGACTTTGCTCAGCCTATCCTTTAGCTCCTTGTTGTCTCTCTCAAGCGACTCGACACTCTTTCTCAGCGAGTCTATTTCAGTTGTGTCCTTCTTCTTGCTCAGAGCCCTGACTGCCTCTCTCGCATATCGGACAAGACGACCCTCAATCTCGGTGTCCGCCGCTCTCTCAAGTGCCGGTATCAGAGCAGCATCTCCGTAGGTCTTGGCTGCGCCCAGAGCATTCACGCGCACGCGGAATGACCTATCCCGCAAGAGCATCTCCAAGTCTGATTTCACTTCTGGCTGTTCCTTCTTGTACCGTTTGCCAAGTCGGGCTAGGAGAGCTGGGATGATCCTCCTGATCTCATCGGGTATGCCCACTACAGAATACTTTCTTAGAATATCTATGACTTCTTCCTTCTCGGTTTCGACTAGGCCGTTCAGATATCCCTGCTGTACCAGGTGGTGCCAGCTCGGAGCCGCTTTCTCAAGACCTGCTCTGAGGACTTCGACTGCCTTGACATGCTGCGTCTTTCCTATCGAGGTCGCCGCGGCCGCTACGACGAAGTAGCTATCTTTGTCCTCGAGCATAGTATTGAGTGCTTCAAATGCCCTGTCACTCTGATAGAACTGGCCCAGTGCAGTGGCAACCGCTGTCCGCGCTCTCGTGTCCTTCTGTCCGACTGCTGTCAGGAGTTCATCCAGAGCCGATTCGCTCTTCACAGAACCCAGAACCTTTGCCACCTCAAACTGAACACCCCAGAAACTGTCTTCTCGAAGTGCTCTGCCCAATGCTTCCATAGCCCTTGGTGTTGTCTTCTTGGCAAGAGCCTGTGCAGCTCTGATTCTCTGGATGACATTCGAGCCATGATCTAACTGCTCAATCCACATTGGCTCAGGTTTCTCTATTGTGGCGTCCATCAGAACAGCATAGTCGGGGTCGACGATTATCTGCTTTGGTTTCTGCTTCACGGGATAGTAGAACGAATGTATGCGTTCCTTGACCTGCATGGTGCATCTTGTTCGACTGTCGTCGCTATTGACGAACTCGACTGTAAGGGGGAACCTGAAAGTTTCAGGGGTCATGTTGTCGCTTGTCTGAGTCTGTTCAATCTTGACCAGAGCATGACCGTTCTCCTCATCGTGAGAACAGCTTATCTTGCACTCGGGGTAGCCTGCCTTGTACAGCCATTGTTCAAAGAACCATCCGAAGTCCTCTCCTGTCATCTCAGTGAACAAGCTCTCGAGATCGTGCGTGTAGACTGAAGTATATGAGTGGCGCGTCAACCACTCGCCGAGTATCTTCCACCACCTATCTTCGCCAACGAGGTGCTTCAGCATGTAGTACCTCCATGCACCGCCCGGATAGAGATGTCTGTCGAAAACGTCGCCGCCTCGCTCCCATTCATTCTGGACGATTGGCCGGCGGTAGTTCTCCTTGTCCTCATCAAAGTATGCCGTCTGTTTGCCGTACTGCTCGTAGAGGTACTCATCATCACCCTTGTCATGTCGTCTCCACTCGTTCTGCATCTGCGTGGCCCAGCCTTCATTGAGCCATCCGTGAGACCAAGTGCGGCAGGTCACGAGATCTCCACCCCACTGGTGAGAGAGTTCATGTGAAACGAGTCCGTCTGACTCGAAATCCAGGTGCGCCTTCGCGTCGTGCAGAGTCGCATCAGTCTGGGTCGTCGCACTTGCGTTCTCCATGCCACCGAAGATGAAGTTCGCGACTGCGACCTGTGCATACTTGTCCCATGGGAACTTGACGCCGAGCTTCTGTTCAAAGAACCTAATCATCTGCGGTGTCTTACCAAAGGAGCGGTATACCGTTTCCCGGTCCCACTTCGGGTGAGCGTAGTAGCTGACCTCAAGCCCATCGAGGCTCTCCTTGTACTCGACGAACTTAGACACTGCAACCGTCATCAGGTATGCAGGTATTGGTTTCTCATTGACCCAGTGGAATGTTTCCGTGTCATCATCGTTCTTTATCCTCTCCTTCAACACACCATTTGACATTGCATAGAATCCCTGTGGCACGGTCACTATGATTTCGACCGGGTGCTTGTGGCTCGGGTTGTCGTAGATTGGGATGACGTAACGTGCATAATCATCCTGCAACTGAGTCCATGCGCTGGCTTCGATGTCAGGGAACTCTGGAGATGGGTTTGTGAAGTACAGGCCGCCCCTCGGATGATCAATCGTGTAGCTGAACGTGAGTTCGTCCCTCTGGCCCTCTGTCAGGCGGTCTGCAAGATACACGACAAGGGTTTCGTCCTCTGGTCGCACATCCCATTCGAGTTCGTTTTCCTTCGAGTCTCTTACCCCGCTGATGTTCAGCTCGGCTGCATGCAGGACGAGTTGATTCAGTTCCGGCACTATGGACTTAATCTTCAGCTTGGAGATTGCATCGACATGCTCATGCTCAAGGTTCATTCTCCAGTCGATAGTCACACGCTCAATATCGTAGTGGCGCGGCGGCGCCCATTGAGGGCGAGCAGTGGCAAAGGTGAACTGCTCTCTGTCTATGGAGAGATACTTCTCGGCCCTGTGTAAATCGCCGCGCATGAGCGATTCTAGATAATCATGAAAGTCAGTCATCTGGTTCTCCACCTTTGTGGTTCAGTATATTGCCCACTAAGAAACCTTCGAGGTAGGAGCTGGGGGCGGCCTAGATTCTGATAAACTCTGCCTTTCCGGAGGTATTGGTTGTCTGCGTGTGGTCTTCGAGAATGTGTATACCTTTGCACACGCAGCTGACCCAGATTGAAGGCCTGATATCGCTTATTTCACCGGAATCACGGCCCCGAGAACAAAGTCCCTTGGAAAGCTTTTTATTGAAACGTTTGGGGGGTATGTTTGCTTCGCGTCATACGGTGTCAGGTCTGATGCTGTTGGCTACTGCCAAGCGATGATGACCGGTGCATTCCAAGCGCGATCAAATAATGCGGGCCGGAGATAGACCGGTGCGTGAGAGTGCCGGAATACCCTCGGGTCTAAGACATGCTCAACAGTGTGCAGGCTATAAGGGTAAGGTCTTTCAACTACCCCCGTAGGCCTGTACTTCTTCAAGCAATAGCTCAAGTGTGCAAAACGTGCGTGAAGGCCGAACA
Source organism: Candidatus Thorarchaeota archaeon (assembly GCA_003345595.1). GTDB lineage: Archaea > Asgardarchaeota > Thorarchaeia > Thorarchaeales > Thorarchaeaceae > OWC5. The sequence continues at coordinate 11,814 of PRDI01000062.1, forward strand.
CCAGTTCGGTATACCTTGCCGGTCATGCACGAGATCAGGATTAGCTAACTCTAGTCGATCCTACTAGAGGGCACTGCTATCGACTTGGGGCTAAGACATGCAAGTGGAACGGACTCGCATCCGAGTCCGTCGCGAACGGCTCAATAGTGCCGTTAACCTACCCTGTGGAGGCGGACAACGCCGGGAAACTGGCGGTAATCCGCCGTAGGAGCATCGTTCTGGAAATGATTTTGCTCTCAGAGGGAAGTTCCAGGCATGTGGGACTCTCCGCCGCAGGACGGGACGGCACCGGATCATACTAGTATGTGAGGTAATGGCTCACTTAGGTTATGACCCGAACGGGCGATGTAAGTCGTGGCCCGGAGAGGGGCACTGAGACAAGGGCCCCAGCCCCACGGGGTGCAGCAGTTACGAAACCTCAACAATGCGCGAAAGCGCGATTGGGCCAAGCCGAGTGATGGGGGATAACTCCATCTGTGGTGGATCTTTAGGGATGACCACTAGAAAGGAGAGGGCAAGGCTGGTGCCAGCCGCCGCGGTAAAACCAGCTCTTCGAGTGGTGCCCACAATTATTGAGCTTAAAGCGTCCGTAGCCTGTTTGGTAGGTCCCTGCTCAAATCCGGCCGCTTAACGGTCGGACTGGTAGGGATACCGCCTTACTGGGGGACGGGAAACGGCGACGGTATTCCACAGGTAAGGGTGAAATCTTATGATCTGTGGAGGACCACCAGTGGCGAAGGCGGTCGCCGAGAACGTGCCCGACGGTGAGGGACGAAACCCAGGGGAGCAAAGCGGATTAGATACCCGCGTAGTCCTGGGTGTAAACGATGCCCGTTAAGTGTTGCATTGGCCACGAGCCACTGCGGTGCTGAAGCGAAAGCGATAAACGGGCCGCTTGGGAAGTACGGCCGCAAGGCTGAAACCACGAATTCTTCCAGATCGTGGCAGCTAACTTAAAGGAATTGGCGGGGGAGCACCACAAGGGGTGGAGCTTGCGGTTTAATTGGACTCAACGCCGGAAAACTTACCCGGCCAGACAGCCGAATGAGAGCCAGACTGACGATCTTGCTCGACGAGCTGAGAGCTGGTGCATGGCCATCGCAAATTCGTGCCGTGAGGTATCAGCTTAAGTGCTGCAACGAATGAGATCCCTGCCACGTAGTTGCCAGCCGAGGGTTACAACCCCGTCGGGGCACACTACGGGGACCGCCAGCGATAAGCTGGAGGAAGGTGGGGGCCACGGTAGGTCAGTATGCCGCGATATGGCCGGGGCCACACGCGTGCTACAATGGCAGTGACAATGCGTTACAACACCGAGAGGTGAAGTCAATCGCCAAACGCTGCCGTAGTTGGAATTGTGGGTTGGAACTCATCCACATGAACCTGGAATCCCTAGTATCCGCGTCTCACTACGGCGCGGAGAATATGTCCCCGCTTCTTGCACACACCGCCCGTCGCTCCATGCGAGCGGCCTTGGGGTGAGGCGGCGTCCATAGGATGCTAACGAATCTTGAGGTCGCAAGTAGGGAGAAGTCGTAACAAGGTATCCGTAGCGGAAGCTGCGGATGGATCACCTCCTACGTTTTACCATCTTGAAGATGGTAAACAAGGCTCACCTGTCTTCGGACAGGTGGAGGTACAGGCGGGTAGATAGCGTACAAGGGGACTTGCCCTTCTTCACACTGTTGAGCACCCTTTCATTCTCTTTTCGATGGATACTGCTTCAGTCAGTATCAGGAATGCTTTCTTTGTGCAATCAGCTTATGTGATCTTTCTGACGCTTACGCAATGACTCGTTGAGTCCATGCTCTTAGTGAAAGGTCTACGTGTACCGACCCCAATCCCTTCACTCTGAGATTTTCTTCTCATTTTCAAGCTGATGTTGGCTTACTCTCTCAATCGCCTGAAATACTTCGTCTATCTTCTTCTGAGAAAGAATCGTTCTGATCGCATCAAGTTCGAGCCGGTTTCTTATTATGACCCCTATCTTATTGATTGGATTTCCGCTCTTGTCAACCGGATTGATCTCAACAGCCAAATAGGTTGGTTCATTCTTTGATTGAGGTATCTTTCTGATGAATATCCCGGGCTCAGTGGTCCTCATCCGTTCGAATTTTCTTCCGTGCTTGAGCATATCTCTCAGTGATTCTTCCATTCAAATCACCCAATCATTTTAGTCATGAGGTCGATTTTGTTGGTAGTGGAGCGGTCGCAGCGCCGCTTTCCGCCTGAGTTTTCGAACAGTTTTCAGATTCCGATGCTGACTATGTCTTAGACTCGATTGCCGAGACAATATCTCCGTAGAGCCGGTGAATGAAAACCTTGTCGAATTCATACTCTTCATTCAACATAGCATCTAG
>PRDI01000063.1 GCA_003345595.1 Candidatus Thorarchaeota archaeon
TGAGACACACGGTACTCAGCGAAGTATCTTGCCAAAGCCACGGCTGTACCAAGGTCAAACAGTGTCCACAGACCTAGGAAGAGGTTCACACTGAAGGAGAACCACCCAGCTGCCTGCGGAAACGGCATTATGTACCGAGGGTAGATCATGACAGCTAGGACAGTTCGCGGGATTACGAGGAGAAGAGTGACAAAGAGCTGTATTAGGAATCCACCTAGCTGCCTGTGCATTCCTATCTCTTCCCAGTCACTGATCTTTTCGCCCGTCTTGACAAGCAGCTCAGCCCTTTCCATTTCGGTGAGCACCTCAGGGTGCTCGGCCGACCTCCGCTTCATCCTTCGGTAGGATGCTACAGTGGAAACTCCAACCACAGCGACAATCAGCCCGATAATCAACTGCTGCTCAAAATGCGGCACGGGGGAGTACGTCCACTCTGCATATGTGTAAGGGCTTTGGCCGCCGAGATACATACTCACCGAATACAGGAAGTAGTTGAAGTATGGCCAAAGAACAAGCTCATAGTTCGTTTGCGGGTTCTCAGCACTTGCATTGACTGTGAGCCACGGGGTGTAAACGAGGATGCTGCTCGTGTTGTATGTCGTGCGCACCAGTAGTGGAGCACCTCCCGTTCCAAAGCCAGTGTCATTGGCAAGAAGAGCATGACTATTCCCACTCATTGCCGGAAGGATGGTTATCTTCTCAGCAGGAGGCGCGGATGACCAGTCGAAGTTCATTGCTACGATTGCAGGATCAACCGTGGTCATCATGCGTGTAACGACACCGGCATTGTCTTTACTCGGAAGGAGGTTGTTTGTTTCTGTGATGCCTAGCTCTTGAAACCCTGTACTGTTGCTGGTCATGTGCGGGCCGACAAGAATCATCAGACCTTTTCCTGGTGACAAGAAGGCAGCAAGTAGAGGAATATCGGACGGCCCCATGGACACGTCTGCAATGATCAGTGTGTGCGTCTCCGGATCTGTCGCGGCAGCCGCTATTGTCGGATAGGTCGTCAGGATGATTGACTGAGTATCAAGCCCCAGGGCAGTGACAACTGAGGGGGTGTTGTCCGCCCCCACGAGCGCTACATTGACAGAAGCAGAAGCCTGCGCTGGTGCCAACGGTCCTGCTATCACAATACCGGCTATTGCGAACGGAAAAAGCAACAGTGCAGCAAACATCATACCCATTGCAGCTTGAGACTTGGCCAAGTCCTTGGAATTCCTCCTTAGCTAAACTCCAACCGAAACCAAACTCTCTAATATCAATACCGGATTTCCATTCGAGGCGACGGTATGTGCACGAGATATCAAGAGAGGTCTTAAGGCGAAACGACATCTGACAGACCATGGGACCATGGCATAACACGATCTTCTTGGGCGATTGTCTGAATGCGGCCAAGGCCCTTGTTGAAAGTCAGAGCGAGAAGATTCGGTTGATCTATCTCGACCCACCATTCTTCTCAAATACGGATTACACGCTAAAACACGAAACGGGAGGAGAGGGAAGCAGAGCCCCCGACATTCAGGAAACAGCCACCTACAGCGACAGGTGGCAGGGAGGACTTGCTGAGTACCTCTCCTATCTCAGAATTCGTCTTGCAGTCATGAGCCCGCTTCTGAGAGATGACGGGAGCATCTGGCTCCATCTTGATTGGCACGTTTCTCACTATGCCAAAGCCCTCATGGACGAACTCTTTGGGTACAGCTGCTTTGTGAACGAGATAGTATGGAAGAGAACAAATAGCCCAAAGCCGCAGAGTAGAGGATTTGGAAGCCAGCATGACACCATTCTTGTTTACGCTAAAGACCAAAGCAAGTTCAGAGTCCGACCAGTCTACGTGAAGCATGATGAGAGGTCTCTGCGGCCATACATGTATGATGACGATAAAGGCAGGTTTAGGCTGATTGAGATAGAGGCACAGGGCATTCAGAGATCCCAGCGCAGGAAGCAGTTCGAATGGCGCGGGAGAACAGCACCCTATCTCTATAGACTGGAAACTCTGGATGAGTGGTGGGACCAGGGCCTCATATACAAAAGCAAGAATGATCGGTACTCGAAGAAACAGTACTTGGATGATGTACCAGGGGTTCCCGTTTCCGATCTGTGGTTGGACATTCCCCCGGTGCAAGGTGCGTCGGACGAGTACACTGGCTTTCTCACACAGAAACCAGAGGCCCTCTTATCTAGAATCATCGAATGTGCAAGCGATCCGGGCGATATCGTTGCAGACTTCTTTGCTGGGGCAGGAACAACAGCAGTCGCGGCCGAAAGGACGAAACGCCGCTGGATAGCATGCGACTCATCTGAAGTCGCGATCCAAGTCATGGAGAAAAGGTTGTCCAAGCCGACGAACTCTGAAACGGGCAGGGCAGAACGCGCCTTCACGGTCGTCAGAGTCTGACCTGAAGAACCAACCCTAATCCAGATACAATGACCGAAGGAATAGCTACGCTCATAAGACTCGAATACGATGAGGCCCGTGAGGAAGGGATGAGATGACCTCATGTGCGTACTGTGGCAGTACTGAGCGACCCCAGGTCTATCCAGACGGGACTCTCAGATGCCCAATGTGTGGACAACTTGCTGACAAAGCTTCAGTTCCAACGGATCAGAGGGCGGAGAAGCCGCCGAGGGAAACCTTCGAGAGCGAATGGTGTCCATCGTGTCGAGGCCCCATGGAGAGGGGCTACGTCTTGGGAGCACGCGGGGTCTTCTGGAACGACCACATTCCCAAACAAATCTGCACTGGTGAGCAGCTTAGCGACAAAGGACTGTATTGGGGTTGGATATGTCCTAGCGTGAAGGCTCTCAGATGCAGGAAATGTAGAATCATCAGGTACTGATACGGGCTTGGCCGGCGGGGATGATTGTGAGTCCTCGGTGCTGACGGTGTAGCGCCGCCCAAAGACAATCTTTTTATACGAAACACCGAAGTCCATGTACAGTTTTGACAGAGGTCAACGGCGCAAGTTGACATGAGGTGCCAGCTTCGCCGTGGCACTGCAAAAGGGGAATTCGATATGGCACAGATGTCTGGAACACCCGTCCTCATCCTGAAGGAGGGTACATCAAGGAACCGCGGAAAGTCCGCGCAGGCCAACAACATCATGGCAGGTATCGTCATCTCTGATGCTATCAAGTCCACTCTGGGCCCTCGCGGCATGGACAAGATGCTCGTCGACTCTCTCGGCGATGTCACCATCACAAACGACGGTGCAGCAATCCTGAAAGAGATCGATGTACAGCACCCTGCTGCGAAGATGCTCGTTGAGGTAGCGAAGAGCCAAGACCAAGAAACTGGTGACGGCACTACAACCTCTGTGGTTCTTGCTGGCGAGCTCCTGAAGAGAGCTCAAGAGATGCTCGACAAGAAGATACACCCGACCATAATCGTGGCCGGGTATCAGCGAGCAGCTGAAGAGGCGACGAAGATACTCGATCAGGTTTCGGTGTCTATGAGCGGCATAGACAAGAAACTCCTGAGAGATATCGCAGCTACATCAATGAACAGCAAGTCTGTCGTTGGTTCTAGAGACCAGTTCGCTCAGATCGCTGTTGATGCTGTTCTGCAGATCGTCGAGAAGGTCGACGGCCAGACCAAGGCAGATATAGACATGATTGAGGTCACAAAGAAGATGGGCAAGAGCCTCACTGAGACCGAGCTGATCAAAGGCATCGTTATCGACAAGGAAGTGATTCATGCTGCGATGCCTAGGAAGCTCGAGAAGGCCAAAATCGCCCTTGTCGATGCCGCAATAGAAGTCGAGAAGACTGAGTTTGACGCGGAGATCAAGATTGACCGACCCGAGCAAATCAAGGCATTCCTCGACGAGGAAGAGCATATGCTGAAGGGCATGGTCGACAAGGTCATAGCAACCGGCGCGAACGTCCTAGTCTGTCAGAAAGGCATTGATGATGTCGCTCAGCATTACCTCGCAAAGGCAGGTATCATGGCTGTCCGACGGGCAAAGAAGAGCACACTTGAGAAACTAGCGAAGGCCACTGGTGCGAAGATCGCCAGCAGCCTGACAGAGCTCGATGCAAGCTACCTCGGTTCTGCAGGTCTCGTAGAGGAAGTGAAGATTGGTGACGACAAGCTCGTATACGTCAGAGACTGCAAGGATCCAAAGGCCGTGTCAATCGTACTTCGCGGTGGCACAGAGCATGTGGTCGATGAGGCAGAGAGAGCAATGCACGATGCCTTGTCTGTCGTAAGGAACGTCGTCGAGGACGGCACGTACGTAGCAGGTGGCGGTTCAATCGAAACTGAGATTGCCAAGCGACTTGAAACCTATGCGTCCACTGAGGGCAAGGGCCGTGAGCAGCTCGCAATTCAAGCATTTGCTGAATCTCTGAGAGTTGTGCCTAAGACCCTCGCAGAGAACGGTGGACATGACCCGATTGACATCATGACGGAACTCACCAAGGAACATGGCAAGCCTACCGGCATGTGGTTTGGCGTGGACGTGTTCAATGGACACGCGAGCGACATGATGAAGATGGGAGTCATTGAGCCCACACGTGTCAAGAGGCAGGCCATCCGTTCTGCTTCTGAGGCGGCCCAGATGATCCTCAGGATCGACGATGTGATTGCCGCAAAGGCCAGCAGTCCACCTGCCGGTGGTCCTGGTGGTCCGGGCGGAATGGGTGGAATGGGCGGCCCGGGCATGGGTGAAATGGGCGGTATGATGTAATCGCCCTAGAACTGATCTTGGGAGCTTAGCGCTCCCATCCCTTCTTTTTCTTACGCGGGGTAGCAACGAATGGCGACCCGTATACTGATTATTGGCTTGAACACATTCGACTCAGGCAAGACGACTGTCGCAAGCCAGCTCGCCAAATACCTCTCCCTGACCGGACAGAGAATTGAGTTCTTCAAGCCTGTGAGCGGCCATAGCTACTGGTTCAGAAATGAACACACCAAGTTCTGCCTAGAGAACCGGAAGCTGGTTTCTTACGACGCTACGCAGGTGAGGAAACTCCTGAAATCGGAGGTATCTGACCTGCTAGCCAATCCTGTTCATACTCTTTATGTCCCGGCAAAGCTCGAAAGACCCGGACACAACCTGACCACAACTCTGGCTCTTGCAGGCTGGGACTCTGTCTTTGCGATGGAGAGAATGAGCAGACCGTATCAGGGGCGAATCTCATCAATCATGCTGATGGCAGACACCCTCATAGGAGAAGGGCGACTGCTTCTGAGTGTGGAGGAAGCCGAGAGGCTCAGTGACGGGACTACTGTCCGTCCGGTCAAGAACCTGGAGCAAGCCCAGGCAATAGAGAGCCAGAATCTGGAAACGTATGTTGGGGAGTCCTTCAGAGTGGTCGAGAATGTAGCGGACACAGTGGTGATCGAATCGTTCAATGACTCTGTGTGGCCTTGGGAAGGACTGGATCGTGTGGACAAGGTGCTAGCAGTGGGTCCGGGACAAGCGTTCGTCTACGACCCAGAGCGATTGAGGAAGGCCGCTTTCCTTGTAAGGACGGCTCAGAACCCTATCCGCGAAGTCACCTTCACAAGGGTTTCGGACCTAGTTCGGCCCATAGGAAGGCTGACCTTGGATCCGGGCAGTGGCCTAAGCGACCAAACGATGAAAGACTTCGGGATTTCCTGAAAGCGAGAGAGATTACAGATAAGTTGAAAGCGAGGACCCACATCCCGGATGATGCGCTGCAAGAGGAACACTAATGACCGAGGACCTAGACTGGGAACTGATAGTGATAGGCGGCGGACCTGCGGGCATGACTGCCGCCATATACGGGGCTCGCTATGGTCTCAAGACCCTACTGCTGGAGGGAAAGGTACTCGGAGGAGCACAGGCAACGAGCCCAGGAATTGAGAACTACCCTGGTTTCAGCTTCATAGTAGGTATCGATCTTGCCACAAGGATGAAAGAGCAGGTCAAGAAGTCCGGTGCATTGGTCAGAGAAATCACCGAAGTGAAGAGCATAAGGCATGATAGTGAACAGAGCAGCTTCGTGTTAGAAACCCGGAGAGGAAACTACAGGGCGCAAGCCATTGTCGTCGCCACTGGAGGAGGTCACAAGAAGCTGGACGTCCCGGGTGAGGAAGAACTCGCCGGCAAAGGAATCTCATACTGTGCCACGTGTGATGGTCCTCTCTTCAGAGGAAAGACTGTTGCAGTCATCGGCGGAGGAAACACTGCGGCGACTGAAGCGCTGTACCTGAGCGAGTTGGCTCAAACAGTCTATCTGATCCATAGACGGGAGCACCTCAGAGCTGAAAAGGCTATGCAGGACAATCTCGCCAAGTCATCTGTTGAGATAATGCTGGGGCAACTTGTGAAGGCGTTTAGGGGAGACCAGCAACTGCAAGAGATTGCCGTTGAGAACATCAAGACAGGAGAGGCAAGGATTCTGCATGTTAACGCCGCGTTTGTCGCGCTTGGGTCAAACCCCGAAAGTGGCATCGTTAAGACGATTAACGTGGAAACAAACGACACCGGAGAGATAATCACGGATAAGCTGCAGAGGACCAATGTTCCAGGAGTGTTTGCGGCAGGAGACGTTGCTGAGTCCATGAAGCAGATTGTTGTGGCAGTCGGACAAGGAGCTATTGCTGCGGATTCAGCATATAGATACATCCGCGGAGAGAGACGCGGGCCTAGGTGAATGATCCTGTCGGAATCGGGGCCACGGCCTCGAACCAGCACCACTGGGAACTCTTTACAAAGACAGATCAAGAGAGCAGCGTTAGCTGTCGTGAGAGTACATCCATCTGACTGAGGAAAACGTTAATAACGGCACCCCGTTCCGAGCCTCAGCGCCCTGAGCGCAGGTGCTTTGCGGCAGAGATTCAGCGGGTTGTTCTCATGGACAGAGTGAAAGCTGCGGGTGTGTTCATTGCATGTGCCCTCATCCTTGTAGCAATTGCAGTCCAACCTGCCTTGGCCAACCCGGGCACGCGACGGGACTCCCTCATATCGTTTCTCAGCAACAGATACGATGCTGCCGAGGGAGGATACTCATTGACCGGAGAAACCGTATCACGCATCGAGTCCACAGAGGCTGCTGCTATGATTCTTAATGACCTAGGCTATCTAGATGCCCGTCCGCCAATGATAGACCTCGTAAAGATGAAGAACTTCACACAGAAGCTGCAATGGATGTCCGGAGGAGAGAGCCATGAACGCTACGGAGGGTTCGCCTCATACATTGCCGGACCAACGAGCGTGGAGAACACCCATCTGGCACTGCAGTTGTGGACCATTTTGAGCAATCAGAGTAACATTCCACGAATAGACCAGGTCGTCATGAATGTGACCGCCGCTCTGATGTACATCAACAAGACCCAGACTAGCTTAGGAGGCTTTGGGGCAGCCACTGGCAGTTCCCCAGACGTCATTTCAACATATCACGCACTATGGTCCTTGAATTCTCTATTTGGGTTGAAGAGCGACGAAACTTGGGAGAAGTGGTTGCGCAATAGGACTGCCACAGTAGAGTGGATTCTCAGCTGTCGTGTAGGTGACAGCTTCAAGCTTAGCCCGGGCTCAACCGTCACAGGACTCGAGCCCACTGCCGCCGCGATATTGGCCCTCGACATCTTGGGTGAGCTGCCATCAGTGTCTGGACTTGATGGAATCAAGAACTGGATACTGGGGCGTCAGGTCACTGAACCAATCCGTGGCGAGTTTGAGGGAGGGTTTGAAGAGGGATACCTCACAAACGATACTAATCTCGTGAGCACTTACTACGCACTGACCAGCCTTGTTGCTCTTGGTTTCTTATCACAATGCAACGAAACCGCAGTCGCCCAATTCATCATCGATAGCCAAGCGGCAGACGGCAGTTGGGGCAGCGTTCCTGGCATCAGTGTTGGGACTCTGCCGAACGCAGCTCTGGCCGTCAATAGTCTTCTAATTCTGGGCCAAACTGGATTGCTGCTCGAAGAAGACCCCAACAATCCCAATGCGCCACTTCTCGACTGGAGGGTACTTGTTGTGGCCGGCATATTGATCGTCGCTATCGCCGCAGCATTGGTGGCAATGAGGATGGACTAGGGGTAGTACAGTAGCCTTATCATTCGCTGCACCGTCTCCACTTCAGACTGCCGGTACTGGATCAGCATCGGGGTGTATCAGATGCAGACACAAAAGGACAATAAGAAGCCCAACACGCGATACACACAAAGCTATGACCTGTTCCTGCGGCTCGCGGACAAGGTGATGAGTAACAGACCCTGGCGAAAGCTGGGGCTCTTCTCATACTACGACGCACCATACTTCGACAGTGAATCAGTCTTCCTGTCGCCGAAGCAAGTAATGGTTGCCATGGCAAAGGAGGCGGCGCGCGAAGACAAGACTGTAGTGTTTGTCATGGACGCGCTGGAGGAGGGTAGCATGGGGTTCTCAGCCGAAGCCGACTTCAGGCAGTTCATGACATTGTTCGACGAAGCCTTTCCTGACTCCATGAAGTTCTATTTCGGCCCAGCAGACTCTGACAAGGTATGGCTTCACAGTTTGGAGCACCTCAAGATTCCCGCGTCATGGCTTGTGAAGAAGCCATATGTGTTTGCTGAGGTGCTTACAGACGCGTCGCCCACAGGCGAGGATTGGGGACCAGGTGATGTTTCGTTCGAGGATATGTCAGGCTTGCATGAAGTTCTGGTCGAGAAGCTTGGCCCACCCTCGCTGACGGAAGAGGTTCTTGAAAAGATGAGAAAGGAAGTCGCCAGCAAGACGAGAGGTATTGGTGCTAGCGACTACGCTGGAGAGGCCATAGGTCTCCTAGTCAGTCCGGGCACTGCAGTCACTCATGGCGTCAAGTATCTTGGAAAGCTCCTGAGTACGGTCAAGGATCGTAGGAAGAAGGAAGTCAAGGATGTCTATCTTGAGTGGCGTCAACGTGTTGACAATGCTTACTCACGAGACAACTTGGACAGGTTTTTCGATAGCACTCCTGAATATGACTCCCGAGTTGTAGCGGCTCTTTTACAGAAGAAACCCGTCCTTGTGATAACCGAAACCCGTGACACGCTATTTGATGCGTTTCTTCCGCTCCTCCTTCAGAATCTGATGGACGAAATCGGTTATGTGCCCCCAGGCAAGAGACCTCGCTTCCACACAGAAGGAGAGAAGCCCGCCTCAGGAGGTACTGAAGAAGAGCAATCGGATGGCCAAACACCGATGGACTACGAGCGGGCTGGCGTTGATGAGAGTGAACTCCCTCCGGTGACGGGCCGTCTAATGATGACGATGATGGAAGAAGCAAGCGCTGGAGCCGAGCACCATGCCGTGGCCGGAGATGACTCGTTCGGAGGGAAACCAAGGGTGATCATCCTTCTGGATGCGGCGACTCATCTGTCGAATTTCGAGCGCTCATTCAGATCAGTGCTTCGAATCCCTGAGAGATTCCCCAACATGTCCGTCGCTGCTTCGTTCTTCACTAACAGAGAAACGATGACTATTGCCCTCCAAGAGGGAGTGCTGGAGTACATAAGTAACAGAGCTCTCGTCATGGACCTCAATCCTGCCCTGTTTGAAGCAGCGACTTCGAAACTCCCTGTCTCGAAGAAGGCATGGCTTGAAGGCCGCCTACGAGAGATGGCAGGCATTACGTCCAACGGGGGCGCAGCCTTCCTGGAATACTATGCGTCCGCAGACGAGCCTTGGGCACTCCGAGTTCTCAAGAAGCCCAGACTTGGTCTGGCCAAGAGGGTATTTCACTGGCTTGGGCGACAGAAGTAGCCATGACACGTCTGTTCTAGGGATAGACGGGCCATGTGAAGGTCTCCCACAAGAGATATAATCGTCGCAGGTAGATTCTCGACTTGGCTAAGTCCGGAGGAAAGAACCACATGAGCAAGACCGATATGACTCAGGCGAGAGTGCTGAAGATCGTGAAGGGAAATGCAGTCACACTGCCGCCCGAATTCGTCGACGGGATAGGCCTACCCTACGGGCTCGCCATTCTCGTTGTCAAAGACAAGAACGTCAAGATATATCCCGTGGATAGCGACAAGGTGCTGTACCTAAAGCTTGAGATTCAGAAGCTTAGCAAGAGCTTTCTGGAGGAGCTCACGTCCATTTTTGAGAAATCGGGGCTTCAAGACATCTTATTCACAAGTGGCATCTGCCAAGCCGCCAGCCAGTGTTATTATGAATGCTACTTCACTCCGAAACAGCTCACGATGTCAGTCGCTGATCTAGACCGCCGCCTCAAGTCGATCGCGGGTGTACAACGCGTGGTCCTGCAAGAGGTGTCTGTAACGAAGTAGACCTTCGAATCTGCCTCAATACAGAATCTCTGATGTCGGTGATGCTAAATCTAGCCCTTCGGACTGGCACTAACAGTGTGTAGAAAGCTGCAAGACTCTGAAACGATATGGTCGGCATAGTAGGCGTTCTCGGTCGAAGCTGTGCGGCGAATCAGTCAGAAATGCTGAAGCAGATGTCGCTAGCCATCATCCATAGGGGGGACGAGAAGCATGTCAGGTGCCTATCCAGCGAAGACGGATTCGGTGGGATTGCAGTCCGGTCACGACTTGACTGTGACCACAGCATTCACGCGAGCCAAGATGGAGTAACAGTCCTCGACCACTGGAACGCAAGCCGGTTTGTTGATGGTCGGGGCGACATTCCTTTCCGCTTCACGGATGAAACTGACCCGGACTCTAGTCCGGACGTCGACCCTAGGTTTCTGGACACATTGCTCGTCAGTATTGGAGAAACAGAGTTCAGCTCAATGCGGTCAACCTTCTCCATGAAACCACTCTACTACCAGTGCAAGGGCCCAGACTTCGTCTTCTCTACTGAGCGCAAGGCAATCTGGCGTCTCGGCCTCAACGAAGCTGCAGAACTACAACCGGGACAGCTGCTCCGCGTTATTGCAGGTCGGAAACCGTCATCTCGTCAACGAGAGAGAATGTCGCGTCCGGATACAGGCTCTCCGCCATCCCACAGAGAAGTCATTCAAAATCTCTCAACCAACATCAGCGGCTCATTTCGGAGGTTGCGCAGTCTCAGGAATGTTGGGGTTCTGTTCTCAGGAGGAGTAGACAGCTCCCTGGCCGCCATCTTGACCCGAGATGTCTGCAAGAATGTGATTTTGATAGCGGCGTGTGCCGAGAAGTCCCATGATGACAGACTGACTTCCGAAGTCGCAGACAGGCTAGGAATGGACTTACTCAAAGTGCGGATAGATGCAGCGGCGGTGTGGGAAATACTCCCCGAGCTCATTTATGCGGTCGAGAGCAGCCGTCAGCTTGACATCGAGGTCGCACTCCCATTCTATCTCGCAGCGCGGCAAGCTCACGACGCAGGGCTCTCAGTAGTCATATCAGGTCAAGGTCCTGATGAGCTGTTTGCAGGTTACGCACGATATGTAGAAACCTTCATTCGAGAAGGCGAAGTGGCGCTGGACAATCAGCTATGGAACGATGTGATTGCGACGCACAGGAACAACATCGAACGCGATGAAAGGGCCATCGAGTACAATCAAGTATCAGCATTCTTTCCATATCTCGACAGTCGCTTCATCGTGACAGCCATGTCTATCCCGTCCTCATGGAAGGTTGCACAGGACGCTATGCCTGATCGGAAGCTGGTCTTCCGAGAACTCGCACAAGAAATGGGTCTGCCTGTTGAGATTGCGAATGCACCGAAGAAAGCTACACAGTACAGTTCTGGGTCTAGGCGAGCAATTGCGATGGCCGTGCGTGCGAACGCCCGGAGCAAAAACGATTCAAGTACCGTGAGTGGAAACAACTTGGTTCAAGGCGCATTGAACAAGATTGCCTCAGAAATCGGCATACCATTGGTCGGTTCACTGCGGAGAAACCTGATGGTAGACCTCACGCCAACGATGAGATTGGTCGAAAGAATCAGGAAGGTCTAGCCGCCAGTGATAAGCGGCAGTACGACTACTCTGTCGTTCTCATTTACAAGGGCATCCAACTCTAGCCTTTGTCCGTCCACCAAGACAACATGGTCTGTAGACAGATTCAGCTCGTGAAGCAAGTCTGCCACGGTCTTGGTCGATGTGACTTCGACCAATGTCGCCCTGATTGTCCTGAGATCCTGAGTCAGACAGCTCACCCATGACATAGACACTTGTAACAACTTATATGCTTAACCAGAGCAGCAGCTGGCGGACACATTTGGAACTAAGACGCGCCAATCCCGCGCTCTTTTCGCTCATAACGAAGAGGATGATGAGGCTCCCTGTCGTTATTGATAAATATGCGACCGACATCAGAACGGGTAGACACAGCAAAATTGGAGGAACCGCTGTTCGGTGAAAGCCGTTCAATCATGCAAAACCCACAACAAGATTCTTAAAGGGCCAACGAGCCGCTCAGTGGGCAATTGACGAAGTTGAATTCGACGTTCTCCGAACAGACTCATGGAAGTATCAGCTATGGTAGGCATAATTGGATACGGGGTTTACATACCTCGCTATCGCATCAAGACCGTGGACATTGCTGATGTATGGGGCGATGACGGCGAGGCTGTCGCGCAAGGCCTCGGTGTCTTTGAGAAATCGCTGCCTGGGCCCGACGAGGACGTGGCCACGATATCTGCCGAGGCAGCTAGAAACGCAGTCAAGTACGCGAAGATAGATCCGAAGGAAATAGGTGCCGTATACATCGGTTCGGAGTCGCATCCATACGCAGTCAAGCCCACAGGCACAATTGTGGCCGAGGCCATTGGCTGCTCCGAGAATATGACATGTGCTGACTTCGAGTTCGCATGCAAAGCTGGGACTGCCGCAGTACAAACCTGTATGGGACTTGTAACGTCCAAAATGGTGAAGTATGGTCTTGCGATTGGCGCCGACACAGCTCAAGGAAGACCGGGAGACGCACTAGAGTACTCCGCAGCGGCTGGCGGCGCCGCCTACGTCATTGGGGAAGAAGACCCTGTCGCAACCATCGAAGCGACGTCGTCCGTCACGACAGATACGCCCGACTTCTGGCGCAGAGAGGGAGAGGATTTCCCCAGTCATGGTGCAAGATTTACGGGCGAACCCGCATACTTCCGACACGTCGAGCAAGGCGCAACGAACCTCTTCAAGAAGATGGGCACCTCAGTAGACGACTACGACTATTTTGTGTTTCATATGCCCAATGGCAAGTTCCCCGTCGCCATGGGCAAGGTACTTGGAGTACCCAAAGAGAAACTTGAGGACAGTCTCGTAGTACGTCATATAGGCAATACATACTCGGGGTCGTCTATGGTGGGGCTTGCAAGAGTCCTAGACATCGCAAAGCCAGGTTCAAGAATCTTCATGGTTTCGTATGGGTCAGGTGCAGGCAGCGATGCGTTCTCCATACGTGTGGAAGACGAGATACAGAGCCATCGCGGAGAAGTCCCTACAGTCGACGATTACATCGCGAGAAAGACATACGTCAGCTACTCAGTTTACGCCAAGTACAGACGGACCATCAAGGCATAGTGTTTGGAGGACCAGAAAATGAAGAAGAGAGTCGCCATCGTTGGAGTAGGGATGAGCAAGTTTGGTGAACTGTGGGACAAGAGCCTACGCGACATAACTCTCGAGGCAGGCATGTATGCGATATTCGACAGCCAAGTATCTGGCAAAGACATTGATGCAATCTGCATAGGCAACATGAGTGCAGGCAGGTTCACTGGACAGGAACACTTGGGCGCTCTGGCTGCAGACATGGGTGGCCTTGGCCACATTCCGGCCTATAGTGTCGAGGCAGCGTGCGCGAGCGGCGGCGCGGCTGTTCGGCAAGCGTACATGGCAATAAGGTCCGGCGAACATGATCTGATGCTGGTCCTCGGTTGTGAGAAGATGAGTGATGTGAATCAAAGTGAAGCAATGAGGACCGTTGGAGTCGCGAGTGACTGGGAATGGGAGGGCCTCTTTGGCGCGACGTTTCCTGCCCTCTATGCATTCATGGCTCGAAGACATATGTATGAGTATGGCACGACAGAGAAGCATCTCGCACAGGTCACCGTGAAGAACCACAAGAATGCGGAGCATAACCCCTGGGCACAGTTCCAGAAGGCCGTCCCTCTCGAAGTTGTCATGAGCTCAGGAATGATTGCAGATCCAATTCGGATCCTTCACTCATCACCCATCAGTGACGGGGCGGCAGGTTTGATAATGTGCTCCGAGGAGAAAGCAAAGCAATTCACAGACACGCCCGTGTACATAGAGGCGTCTACGCAAGCTAGTGACACGCTAGCGCTCCATGACAGACGAGACATATGTACGATGGACGCGGCTGTTGTTTCCAGCAGGGACGCTTTGAAGAAGGCAGGTCTGACTGTTGACGACATCGACGTGTTCGAACTTCATGATAGCTTCACCATAGGCGAGATCATCTTGACGGAGGATGTAGGGTTGGCTCAGAAGGGTCAAGGTGGCAGGATTCTCGACGAAGGTATAACCGAGATCGGAGGCAAGTACCCAGTCAACCCGTCAGGAGGATTGAAGGCAAGAGGCCATCCCATTGGAGCTACTGGAGTTGCACAGATTGCGGAACTCGTCCTCCAACTGAGAGGTGATGCAGAGGGTCGTCAAGTCGATGGAGCTGAGCAGGCAATGGCCGTGAACATTGGAGGAACCGGGGCGACATCAATCGTCCATGTTCTTGGAAGGTGATTCGAGATGGCAGAGCATGGCGTTGCACAGATTTGGCGCAAGATAAAGTCAATGTACAACATCATTGGAAACCACTGCACAACCTGCAATACCTACTACTTCCCTCCTAGACCTGTCTGCCCGAAGTGCAGAAGAAAGGGCCATCTTGAAGACTACAAGTTCAAGGGCTTGGGGACCATTCACACGTTCGCGATTGTGCGACAGGTCCCAGAGGACTTCAAGACGCAAGCGCCCTACGTGATGGCACAAGTTGAACTGGATGAAGGTACCCGACTCACTGCCCAGATAGTGAATTGTGATGCCGAAGACGTGAGCATCGGCATGAGAGTCAGAGCGTGCTTCAGGAAAATCACCGAGTTCGGTCATGGTGGATTGATCGTCTATGGATACAAATTCGAGCCCACGATGAAAGTGACGGGCCACAAGAGGTAGCCACCGACTAGAAACTCAACTGTGTCAGCGTACCGACGGCAGGCATAGCAACGTTCCGGACCAACGTTTCCCCAATATGCGCCTCGTGGTTTACAGAGTTGTGCACATGCCCGTGGATAACAAGGTCCGGTTGTTCGGACATTATCAGGTTGTAGAACTTGCGACTGCCGAGCCAACCGAAGGTCCGGGAGTCCTCGCCCTGGCACGTTTCAAGACATGGACTGTAGTGCATTAGCAGTATTCGTCGGTCCACCTTGTTCCGGAGCTTCTTGAGAAGAGATCCCGCACGATGCGCCCTGAGCTCAAATGTACGTCGCACACTGGGTAGATGCTGCCGTTGCCAATTTGTGGGTTTGTCGAGCGATCCCTGAGTCCCCACTATTCCCACCTTCTGACCGTCCACTTCAACCACCGTCATGGTTTCATCCAGGAAGACCATATCTCGACCGATCGCCGCAGATATGTCGTTTCGGACCTCTGAGTACTCCTCATTTCCGTAACAGGCAACA
The DNA here is from genome assembly GCA_003345595.1 of Candidatus Thorarchaeota archaeon. GTDB lineage: Archaea > Asgardarchaeota > Thorarchaeia > Thorarchaeales > Thorarchaeaceae > OWC5. The sequence goes on from PRDI01000063.1 coordinate 15,540, forward strand.
ATCTGAAAGTCATTCCCAAGACTGTCGTGTATTGCATCAAGTATTACTCTGAACTCGGTGGCCCTGCCGCGGTTTATCATGTCCCCGGCCATGAGGAATAGGTCTGGCGGGCTAAATTGCTCAAGACTCCTTAGGAACGGGTCAAGGAAGCGGGGACTATGCACATCAGCAACCGCAAGCATTCTCATTGTCCAAGCGCTCCCCAGTATATTGAGCATAATCTTATCCGAAGAGCGGCTATTAAATGTTAGAGTCTACATACAGTGAGAGGTGAGGTCGATGACCGAAACTTGGGCACTTAACCTGTTTGACCGCCTTCACATCGGCCACGAGGTCCTTATTGACAGGCTGAGGGATGCGCCGAATCCAGTTGCTGTGGTCGCAGACGGCGAACTCATTGCCCATGAACTGGAACTGGCTGCAATCATCCAACCTGCCACCACTAGGGTCAAGAAACTGGAGGGATTTCTTGCCGCCACAGGGCTCAACGACATGATTCCTGTGCGAATAATCAGTAGCTTTGCCGAGCTCGTAGCAGCTCCAAGTCCCACTTCTTTCCTGATGTTTGAAGGGCCGTGCTGTGAGGAGATAGAAGCCAGAGCGTTGAGCCTGAGAGAGCATCAACCCGGGTTCAAGGACATCGTAGAGCACCTCAAGCCCGTACGCGCAGACGATGGCGACAAAGTGTCCTCGGCGAGAATACGGAAAGGGGAAATCGACAGACTGGGCCGCCACCTAAGAGGAACCTCTCAACCCCCAAGAAGACTTGAGTTTTCGACTAGGTCGGGCTTGAAGATCCCAAAGGGCGATGTCTATGATGTGCATGAAGTCTGTCCCGAGAAAGAGGTCGTGGACAGGATTGAGAGAGATAGGCCAGACAAAGTCATCTCCGTGGGAGATGTTACTACGGCCTCTCTAGTCGCTCAGGGCTACACTCCGGATGTCTGCATTGTGGATGGCATCACGAGGAGAGGTGGATTCGAGGGATCTTTTACAGGCGAAAAGGAGTATGTGGTCTACAACCCCCCGGCTGTGATATTCCCCGAGGCTTGGTCAGTGATAGATACAGCCATCCACGATGACACACGTTCATTGATTATCGTTGATGGCGAGGAGGATCTGATGGGATTTCCTGTGGTGCTCCTCGCTTCAGAAGGTTCGGTCATGGTGTACGGTCAGCCAGATGTAGGAATTGTCTGGTGCCCCGCCGATCAGGACAACAAGAATCGGGCGCAAGCCTACCTCGAAGACATGCCGATCATAACATAGATCATGGTCTCATTGCTTCAGGAATCTTCGCGATGCAGTCGGTAGCGGCAATGTGATTTCCGAGCTCTCTGAAGGCACACTCACCCGCGAGTCCAGAAACGAACGCGGCTGCGCAGGCTGCCTTGAATGCACCATATCCATGTGATAGCATCGTGGCCGCAATCCCTGTCAGGACATCGCCTGTCCCACCTACTGTCATAGCAGGAACCCCGGTGTAGTTGAGCTTGTGGCGTCCGCTGGGATGCGTTATGACATCTACGGCTCCTTTGAGGAGAACGACAGCGTTGAACTTCGCTGACGCCTGAACTGCTCTCTGGATTCTGTTGTCTGAATTTTCAGAATCACCCAACTCCTTTCCCATCAGGATCTTGAGCTCGCCCCAATGTGGTGTCACCACGCACCTTTCCGCGTCAAGTTTCAAGTCGGAGGTGCCTAGTGCCTTAAGGCCATCAGCATCCACTACGAGAAGCTTTCGATCAGAAACCAACATGTCCACTATTGAGCTAGCGGCACTCAGAGTTTCCTTGTTCTGGCCCAGTCCTGGCCCGATAGCGACCACGTCACAGTTTTGCGCAGCTTCCCGGACCAAGCCAATGCATTCAGACACAAGCACGCGGGTACCTAGACTCCGCACCATCAAGTTCGGGCTGTAGCTACGTATCACTTGAAAAACCGGTTCGGGAGCGAGTACTGAAACCAAGTCTGCGCCAGTCCTGAGCGCAGCCATTGCAGTGAGAGCCGGCGCACCTGAGAAGACATCGCTGCCACCTATCACAAGTATTCTGCCGAAGTCACCCTTGTGAGCCGTCGGCTTTCTCGGTTGAGTGTGTAACCATAGGTCACCTGCACCGCACACCGAGTCTGCGTCTTTGAGAATGCCGATGTCTGCCACCCTCAAATCGCCAACGTATTCGGCCGCAATCAGAAGCCCTGGTTTGGGGGCGTGCAGAGTGATTGTGACGTCGGCCTTGACAGCATCGCCACGAATGTCGCCGCTGTCTGAATCGATGCCAGTGGGAACGTCAATCGAGTACTTCCTAGCCTTGGAGTTGTTGAACACCTTCACGGCAGTTGCCATCGGCTCGCGTAACGGGCTTCTCAGTCCAACACCGAGCATGGCGTCAATCAGGACGTCAGCACGTCCTATGGCCCTGCAGGACTTCACATCAGACTCAGATCTCAGCGATGATACATTTATTCCTCTGATGTTCTTCAGTATTCTCCAGTTCACCAAGGTGTCGGGACTCGAGATGCTTTCCTCGGTGCCCACCAAGAATACTTCGACGTTGGCGCCGTTTCCATAAAGGTACCTCGCGGCTACCATACCATCTCCACCGTTTCCACCCGTGCCGCAGACCAGCACAACATGCTTGCTTTTGACATGCTCCTTTGCCTCGACTACTGCCGCGACTTCCCTGCCAGCACTCTGCATCAGCATGCCCAATGTGACACCGAGATAATCCGCGTTCAGCTCAAGGATACGCATGTCTTCTGTGGAGATTGGATTCTGCCGCATTGCACATCACACAGCATGCCACTCCACACTCCCAACGGACTAAAGAACTCTTTCAAGCAGTTCATTTCGAGAGAGAAGGCGATCATGGGCATGCGTGAAGGTCAGAACATTGTTGCCCGCGTCGCTCGCAGGACGAGTCAACCTTGGTGATCTAACGGGATTCAGGCTGCCTTTGCACTTAGGTACTCATGAATCCCACGAGCCGCACGTTTGCCCGCGCCCATCGCGCTAATCACAGTTGCAGAACCGGTGACGATGTCGCCCCCTGCGAAGACTCCTGGGATGGAGGTAATGCCTGTCTGCTCGTCTGCGACAATGTAGCCCCACTTGGTCAGTTCCAGACCGGGGGTTGATGTAGGCACTATGGGGTTCGAGGCCGTTCCGATGGCCATGACTACCATATCGACATCCATCACGAATCTTGAGTCGGGGACTGGCACGGGTCGTTTCCTGCCTGACTCATCTGGCTCTCCCAGCTCCATCCTAATGCACGCCATCCCAACTGCTTTGCCCTTGTCATCTCCGAGTACCTCCACCGGGTTTACAAGGTAGTCGAATCTGATACCCTCTTCCTCGGCATGTACCAGCTCTTCATGCCGGGCAGGCATCTCATCTTTGGACCTGCGATACACAATATGGACTTCGGAGGCACCGAGCCGGAGAGCAGTCCGTGCTGCGTCCATGGCTACGTTGCCGCCCCCTACGACTGCGACTCTGTCACCAATCCTGACAGGAGTGTCATACTCCGGGAACTTGTATGCTTTCATAAGATTGACTCGAGTCAGGAATTCATTCGCAGAGAACACAGTGACTAGGTTCTCACCGGGGATCTTCATGAAGACGGGAGCACCGGCACCTGTTCCGATGAACACCGCATCATATCTGTCCTCTTTCATGAGCTGATGTATGGTCCTCGTCTTACCTATGACGTAGTCATAGCTGATTGTCACACCCATCTTGCGGAGGAATTCGACTTCGGCCTCTACGATCGCCTTGGGCAGCCTGAACTCGGGAATCCCGTACATCAGAACACCACCGGGCTTGTGAAAGGCCTCAAGTATCGTGACATCATAGCCCATCTTCACGAGGTCGCCTGCACAGGTGAGCCCTGCAGGCCCTGAACCCACAATAGCGACTCTCTTTCCATTCTTCGGTGTGACGGGTGGTAGGGGCTCTTCATGTTCTCTCGCATAGTCAGCGACGAAGCGCTCCAGTCTGCCGATGGCGATGGGCTCATTTCGCGTCCCGTATATGCATGTGTGCTCACACTGCGTTTCCTGAGGGCACACTCGTCCGCATATCGCCGGAAGGCTGTTGGTTTCCTTGATCTTCGCAGCTGCGGCCATGTAGTCACGTTCACGGATCAATTCAATGAACTCTCTGATGGGCACCTCGACAGGACAACCAGACACACACTTGGGGTTTCGGCACTGCATGCACTTCTCGGCCTCAGCAAGAGCCTCCTTCTCAGAGTATCCAAGTGCGACCTCATTGAAGTTCTTGCGTCTCTTGACAGGTTCCTGTTCACGCATGGGCACCTTCTTTGTAGGAGGCTTTCTCTGCTTCTTCTCGCTCACTATTTAGAGCCCCCGTGTTCCTTGGACCATCTCGTGTCCGATATCACCTCTTGGTCCCGATACGCATTCAGCCTTCCCATCAACTCGTTGTAGTCAACTTGATGGCCATCAAAATCCGGACCATCGACACAGGTGAACCTCATCTGACCACCCACTGTCACGCGGCATGCACCACACATGCCGGTCGCGTCGACCATGAGACTGTTCAGGCTGACAACAGTGGGTATCTTCTTGGGTTCCGTTGTCTTGCTCACGAACTTCATCATTGGCACGGGTCCGACGGCAAAGACCAGGTCAATCTTCTTCCCCTTCTGAATCAGATCACCCAGTACTGTTGTGACAAAGCCATGCACGCCACAGGTGCCATCGTCGGTTGTCTCATACATCTCATCACTGATCGCCTCCATCTCCTTTCTGAAGATGAGTAGATCAGCAGTCCGAGCTCCATTTATCGTGATGAGATAGTTGCCGGCCTCCTTGAATGCCTTGGCCACGGGGTAGCAGATTGCAGTGCCGCAACCTCCGCCAATAACAACGACTGTGCCATACTTCTTCTCAGCTTCCGTTGGCTTGCCGAGCGGGCCCACAACGTCTTGGACACTCTGGCCTACTTCGAGGCTACCGAGTAGCTTCGTGGACTTGCCCACCTCTTGAAACACAATCGTGATTTCGCCTTTCTTGCGGTCGCAGTCAGCTATCGTGAGAGGTATCCGCTCCCCGGTTTCGTTTGCTCGTACCATCACAAACTGACCGGGCCTGCATACTCGTGTCACATCAGGGGCCGTCAACACGAGCATCTTCGTAGAGGGGTTGAGCACCCGCTTGGCTTTGATTTCATACATCTGGCATAGCCCCTCGAAGCGCGAGCACCGTTTGGGCCTTCGACGCCGCGCAGCGCACAGGGGCATGAGATAAGGATTTGGGTGCACAGCCTTCCTTGACGTTCACGGTGCTGTCAGAGGGCTGTGTTGTCCACCGACATAGACCCGTCTTGCTTCCCGAATCACAAGTCCGGGCAGATCCTTCGCAGAAGCAACTGGAATGACTACAGCTCCGGCTCTACACAGACTCTGGCCTGCCTCATCCATAGCTCTCTCCCTCGATCCGATGCGGAACATGAAGAACTTGTGCCCAAGACGGATCATCTCTCTGACAGAACCAAGAAGATTCTCCCAGTTGTGGATTTCGGCGTCAGTGACCATAAGCACCATGACATCGGCCTGAGCCCGTCGACAGCTCTCAACAATGGCTTTCACAGGTGCGACTGTCCCGCCGCCCTGGTACTGGAGCAAGACGCTCTCTGCTGCACTCCTGTCGTTGGTCCAATCACACTGATGAATACCATCCGAGAAGTTGATTGCCGCAACTCGTCTGCCGTATTTGAGCGCTAGGTCGAGGGCTGCGAACGCGGAAACAAGTGCAGTATGATAGGGACCGGAAACCCTCTTTGATGTCATGGAGTATGTCATTGAGCCGCTTGAGTCAATGACAATAAGAAGGTCAGGAGGAGAGTACATAGTTTCCGCACCATGCAGGAAGGTTGTGACCCATTTCCTCGTGGACATGTTTGGAACAATCACCGGGAAGGCCTGTAGGGACTGCACAAGATCTAGCTCCTCGATTGGGTCGCCAAGCCGCCAGACCTGAGATGCGAGCGGCGTCGCACCAGAAACAGTTCGCTCGCGAATCTCTGAGCGAAGCAGGCCCTTTGCCCTGGCCCTATACCAGAACTGCACCCACTTGTAGGGATCATATCCTACCCCAGCGACAAGGTACACTCCCTGTAGGTCTGACAGGCCGCCCCCTCTCCAATCTACCTCGATTGCTAGTCGTCCCATTTCCTCCTCAACGTCTTGTTCAGACGCCGACTCTATGCAATGCTTTGCTCGATCCCCATTTCTAATCTCTACCGGGCTCCCCATGATCGCATCCACATCAAGCGGAACAAGGATTGGACTTCCAAGAAGCTGACCATTCTTCGACGACGAGCCTGGCTCATCACAGCCAAGAAGCTGACCCTTCTCCTCAGGCTGCCATTCAGCCAGAACTCTGGCAATCTCTTTCGCCGCCTTCGGCCATCGACTCTCATCATCAAGACACTCATGCGTGACAGCTACAATTGCCTGAGCAGAAGTCAGTGTTGGCTCATCTACCTTGACCATTGGAGGAATAGGAAACCCCCACATCTGACGATAGCAGGCCACAATCAGGCTCCAAAGGCGACTATGTTCCAACGTCCTGATCGAAGAGTCGTGCAAAGAGGTCATGATTCTGTCATGAGTCAGCGACGGCACTCTCTTCAGCAGACTGGAGTCGACAACCAGATCTGCGAAGAGATTGCAGACAAACATGGCAGTCGGATCATTCACGTGCGACCTAGCGGCAGCAAACATCATGCCGTGGGTCACGCCGTCAAATGGACACACCAGATAGTGCTGAATCTCATGCTGACAGATAGACAGAAGAAAGGGGGCCGCACCATTCATATCGAGATGGAGTGGGACTCCTGCCGTGTTCAGGTGCACGGTCCAGCTTATGGGATCTATGTAAAAGTAGCTAGTTTTGTCATCCTCGTACTCGACTTTCGGTTCAGGTAGAGGCGGGTGGTAGAAGTCGCCAAGAGCCTGAAGCCATGCTCTCTCCGCTACCTCCATCAGA
>PRDI01000064.1 GCA_003345595.1 Candidatus Thorarchaeota archaeon
AGTAGTTTGTTCGGGGATTGCCGGCGGACCCAGTAACTGTGAAGGGCACAATGCAATTCTGCAGCTCTTCCACTCGTTGTTCAAAGAGTGTTGGCAATATCACAGCATACTGACTCTCGGCGGCCTCTTCGGCATCAATAGCATGCTGAACAAGCTTGGGGCTCTTGGAGCCTAGGAGCGAGCTAGTATTCCTCAACATGAATGCGCGCGCAGATTCGGTGTCAAGTCCGTCGACGGACTCTAGCAGATCCAACGATTGGATCTCTAGCGCGAAGTAGGCAGCATGCCCACTCAAGAAAGTGAATACGTGATCTCTGAGTCTCAGCAGCGTCACAGGGGCCAAAAGGTCTTCGTGTTTCAGAACACTGACTAGCTCTGAGAGCCGTTTCTGTTCTGATAGTTCTTCTAGGACTCGTGTACTCTCATTGAAGTTGCCTGATCCCAATGCGTGAAGGAACCGGTCTACACTATGTGACAACCTGAGCCCCGGTCTATGTTGGCAGTCCTGCCTTTTCTAGATATCCCGGGTCCATTACGACCTCTTGGACGCAGGAACATCACAAGGATCGGGGCTGGTTGGGTCTCCTCCACTCACACTTGACAAGTCTGGCCTACGAGCCTGTGCCACGCATCTTGTTGACAATGAAGCATTTCTGACGGTACGCCCTGTCATCCAATTCCGTGATGAAGTCTTCAAGCTTCTTGACCTTAGAGAACTCCTCGGAGATCCCTAGGTCGCGGACAGTGACAAAGGCTTTCTTCTTCTCAATGCGGACGTAGACTCCGCCAAGGCCTTCGTTGTGTTTCATGTACACGGGTTCTACCTGGTTCTTCACCCGGTAGAAGCCTTGTCTCCTTAGCATCCTGGTGAACATCATCATATGCAGTGTCTAGCCCTCCCGGCGGCAGACGGTTTGACCTGTAAACGCATCCGTAATATAAACACAGTGTGAGTACACGCTGATGACCGGCTGCGGGCCAAACGTGGCAGTTCTGCCTCTTGGTTGACACACATGTTTGGCGCGGAACATTCTAACGTGTACTGCACGACTAGCACGTTGAAGCGTGTACACCCGCAGGATTCTGCCTCCTATGGCAGTCCTTCGCCAACGAGCTAACTTGCCTGCTTTCCCTCGAAAGTGACAAGAAGGCAATGGTTAAATGCGGCAGAACCGCTCGACCTCGAAGGCGGGAAATCATCATGGATCTCTGGGTCTCAGCAGTGCTAGTTACCCTCGTTAGTGTTCTTATTGCGGCGGTGTCCACCGTCGCCACAATGAAGCTGGTTGATACTAAGAAGCTCAAGTCTGACATGGAGGAAGTCAAGGAGTGGCAGAGGAAGTTCAAGATAGCTCGGGAAACGAAAGACCCCCAAGCTCTTCAAGAAGTGATAGATAGCCAGTCGCGGATCATGCAGATACAGACCTCCATGATGGGTGCACAGTGCAAACCCCAGTTGATATTCTACATTCCATTCCTCATCATCTGGGCGGTGCTCAACTCAGTGTTTGGTGCTTCACCTGTCGCCATACTTCCATTCAATCCACAGAAGGCCCTGCCGTTTCTAGAAGGTTATCTGGGCGTGAGCGTGCCTGGTAGTGGCTTCGGTTTGTACTTCTGGAGCTGGTACATGTTGACTGCCTTCGGTCTCGGCACGCTCATCCGGAAGGCATTCAACCTTGGTTTCCCCTGAAACGCTCAGCCGATTAGTGCGTGTCATGATCAGCCCAGCAATGTTTCTTGTCAGCCTCTAGCTTAGGCACTCTGGTCAGAAAGGTGTTTGGCCTTCCCATATCTAGGTGCTTGCCTACGCCGACTTGGCAGCAGAGACCCACTCATACATGTTTTCTGATCAGCTTGGACGCCTCTATCCAGAACGTAGCAGCGAATGAGGCGACTACGACGAGCAACCAATCCGACACTTCCAGATAAGTTGTCTTCAACTGGATTTGTAGAAACGGCACAGCTGTGACCAACAACAGCATGATTATGGCTATCAATCCCCACAGGGTCATGATCCTATTTGACAATAGTCCTTGTCTGACAAGTGGCTCTCTCTCGGACCTCGTGTTGAAGGCTAGAAAGACGTGAGTCAATACCCACGTAGCAAAAGCCGCTGTCTGTGCATATACGAGGTTTCCTGTTCTGTAGTAGGTCAGGAGGTAGCAGAGAGACACTGCCGCAAAGAGGCATAACGCACCGACAAAGATCCCTGTTAGAGTATGTCTGTTCAGAACTTTCTCCTTCGGGTCTCTAGGCGGGCGCTTCATGATGTCCGGTTCCATGCCCTCTGCGACGAACCCGCTTGAAGCGGCAAGGTCCATGAACATCTCCAAGAGGATGATCTGAATTGGAGCGAAAGGTAGTGGCACTGCAAGGAGAATTGGCAGTAAGAATATCAAGATGAGGGCAACCTTGACCGAGAGATAGTATCGGATGCCTTTCCTAAGATTGTCGAAAATCTTTCGACCCTCTCTGACTGCGCCTGCAATGGACACGAAGTTGTCGTCTGTCAATATCATATCAGCGGCTTCTTTGGCTGCATCGGTGCCCTTCACCCCCATGGCGATGCCGATTGCCGCCTCCTTCAGAGCAGGTGCATCATTCACTCCATCCCCAGTGACGGCGACGACTTCTCCCGTCTGCCTGAGGAGCCTGACTATCCTCAACTTGTGTTCTGGTGTGATTCTGGCGAATACCGATACTGTCTTGAGCGCCTCTTTCAGATGATCGTCGTCGAGCGACGAAACCTGAGCTCCTGTGAGTGGTCCTTCGTCATCGGGTATGCCAACCTGAGTCGCTATCGCTTTCGCAGTTTCGGGGTGGTCGCCTGTCAGCATTATGACCCTTATTCCTGCTGCCCTGCATTCAGCAATGACGCCCGGTACTTCAGGTCTAGCAGGATCGCTGAAACTAACCATTCCAGCGAAGGTAAGATTCCTCACATACGCTTCACGTTCTTCATCCTTGTCAAGAGTGCGATATGCGACTGCAAGTATTCGTTCACCACCCGAAGCGATTTGAGTCGCGGCCTCGGTCACCTTGGCGAGCTCTGAGCTGGTGAAACTGACTTCTCTATCTCCCAGCAGAGTCTTCGATGATCTTTCTAGGACAGCCTCAGGCGCTCCACTTGAGTAGATAGTTCTCTTGTCTTCCTTAGCATACACATACGAAGCCATCTTGGTCTTGTTGTCGAAGCTAAACTCGTCAACAAGGACGTATTCAGCCAAATCACTGACTGCAAGTCCAACGTCCTTGGCCGAGTTCGCTAGGGCCGCTCCCATTGGATTGGAGCCCTTCAACCTCTCATACTCCATGGTCATCTGAGCCCGCGTTGCGAGGACTGCCATCGTCACTAGTTTCTGTACAGCAGGGGATACTGAAGGCAGTGTCAACTCATGATTGCTGAAGACATGCCCGAGTTTCATTGAACTCTCGGTCAGTGTTCCAGTCTTGTCTGTGGCAATCACTGTAACGCTTCCAAGGGTCTCTGACGCTCTAAGACGCTTAACAAGAGCATTCTTCTTTGAAAGGGCATATGTGCCGACGGCTAGGACCATTGTGATCACAATCGGCAGCTCTTCAGGGATCACAGCAAAGGAAAGCGACAGACCTGTCAAGATCATCGTCTGAAGTGGTTGTCCTCGCAAATAGCCAAGGACTGGAATCAGGACACTGAAGAATATCGCAATCCACACCAGAGTTTCGCTAAGCTGCTTCATTGCGTCCTGAAGAGGCGTTGGAGGCTCCTCGGCTTCCTCAGTCAACTCTTGGACTCTGCCGAGCTCGGTACTCTTTCCGGTGGAGGTAACGACAGCTACTCCTTCACCCTGAGCGATTAGAGTTCCAGCCAAGACCATGTTCGTGAGATCTGTCAACTGGGCACTAGCTGGCATGACTACTTCGGCATCCTTCATGACAGGTAGAGACTCGCCAGTGAGTGATGATTCATCGAGCTGAAGACCATATGCTTTCAGCAACCTAGCATCGGCGGATATGCGCTCTCCGATGCTGAGTACAAGAATATCGCCAGGCACTATCTTCGCTGAGGATATCTCAATCAGCTCTCCACCGCGAATCACATTGGAAGTTGGAGATGATAGTTCCTTTAGGGACTTTACTCCTTGGTCAGCCCTGTACTCGTTGTAGACCTCTACCAGAACGAGAACAATGATTATCGAGAATATGGTGGCAGCATCGAGAAGCGTCCCGAGCACACTGTACAGGACTCCCACAAAGATAAGGAGCAATATCATTGGCTCAGTCGCTTCTTCTTCTAGTTCTTCCAGGAAGCTTTCCTTTTCCTCCTCGATTAGTGAATTCTCCCCATACTTCTCAAGCCTAATCTCGGCTTCCTCAGAGGTTAGTCCTTTCCTTGGGTCAGTATCAAGCGCAGCAAGGACTTCCTCAGCATCTTGCGAAGCCCATGCAGTGGTTCTGTTCGCAGTGTCCATCGGAAGATTCCCTCAACCTAATCGGTTCTGCCTGAAGGCACGTCAATATTCCCGACTTCTTATCTTTTCTGCAGCGCCATGGATTCAAGCGAAGCGACCCAGTTCAAAACAGTCATATTGAGGAAACGCAATTGCCAGAGGTATGACTTCTGAGTCTGCTAAGGTCTACTTCGGATCGGTCAAGCAAGGGAACAGAGGCAAGTTTGCCTCCTTTGCCGCGAAAGTTGATGAAGTTGTCAAGAAGCTTGACCTGTCCACTATCGAGAAGAAGGACAAGGTTGCCATCAAGATGCATCTGGGGTATGAGGACGGCTACCAGACACTGCCTGTGTTCTTTGTGCGTCGAATAGTCGAGGCAGTGAAGAAGACTGGAGCATTCCCCTTCATAACTGACAATCCCACATCAGTCTACAACGCCGTTAATCGAGGATACACGTCTGAAACCTGTGGGTGTCCTCTAATACCATTTGATGGAGTGAAGGACAAGTACCTCTACAAGACGCAGATTGATTTCAGAGGAGTAGACACTCTCGAAATGGGTGGTGTTCTACACGACTCTGATGTGCTGATAGATTTGGTTCATGCCAAAGGTCACAATACGTGTGGATATGGAGGAGCAATAAAGAACCTGGCCATCGGAGGGTTCTCGGCGCAGAGTCGATGGCAGAAATACCACAATATCTGGGACGCGATTCCCTACTGGGACTCCAAGAAGTGCACACCGGGTCATGCCAAGAAGCTCGTTGAATCATGTCCTGACCGTTGCATTAAGTACAAGGAAGTGGAGCACGAGCTGAAGCTCGAGTTTGATATGTGCAACCAATGTATGAAGTGCATTGAGGCGGACAAAGGTGTAGGTTCTCTTCAGCTGAAACAGGAGAGCTTCTCTCTCTTTCAGGAAATGATGGCCATTGGCACAAGCAAGGTGTTGGAGAGGTTTCCGCCGAACAAGAGGTTCTTCATCAACTTCCTCATTGACATAACAGCTTACTGTGATTGTTGGGGAATAGGGCAACCCGCCGTCGTGAACGACATTGGTGTGCTCGGCAGCAAGGACATTGTTGCGATAGAAAAGGCCACGCTGGATCTCATTGCGAAAGAGGGTTTGATAGAATCGATGATACCTCTCTACTTCAGGCCGAACCTCGATCCTAAAACGAACCTGCATCCGTTCGCAAGGATTCACGGGCCGATGAAGGACCCTTACATCGTGGTCGACTACGCCCAGAAGCTAGGTCTGGGGACGAAGAACTACGAGCTGATTGAGGTGTTATCGCCCGTCTCGACGCTAACAATGAAAGCGCCAACGCATGTGTCTGAGATTGAGCCTACGTTCTTCTGAGCCTCTCGGGTCGCCCAAGAATACACTGGCCTCCGCTAAGGCATGGGGCTTCTTGCACAGCTTCAGAATAGGTGTGCACTCCGATGGCGATGGTTGCTGTGAACCAATGTCTAATATGGTCTAGAGGGACAGTTCCTTTACCGATGGAACATGGCGATTCTAAAAGAACCCTATCTAATGCCTTTGGGCTGCACCTGCCTGGCGGTCGCGATTCTCTTGGACCATTTTGTGCCCGGCGATGGCATACTCGATTTTCTCATTGGCGTGCTGACCGGGATGTCGATTGTGCTAAACTTGGTGGGTCTGTACAGAAGCCGGAAATAGTAGCGACCTTCAGACGATGGTTGAGGAGTCAGTATCTAGTCCTCGACCTCGCAATAGACTGGCTTCGGGCGGAAGAACGAGAGCAGGTCGACGTACCCCCCGGCATCAACAGCAAACATGATGCCAGTTCGCTGGACCTACAAACTGCAGAGCCGGCTTCTTGCGGAGTTCGAATCCTATAAGACGGCTGTCATCAGAGGCACCACCATTACCTATGCGAAGTAGGAGGCAGAAGAACGCATGTCAAACAAGCCTGACCTTGCTCTAGCGCTCGAGCTTCTCAAGAACCCAAAGTATCCCCGAACAGCCAAGTACGATCCGGAATGGCTGGTGGGGTTGGACATGGGCTGCCCCACGTTCTGGCTGCTCGAACGCCTGTGCGAAGCGATGGAACTCAGACCTGGCATGCGAGTCCTCGACCTAGGATGTGGGAAGGCAGGCGGGTCGATATTCTTGGCAAAGGAGTACGGCTTGCAGGTCTGGGCTGCAGACCTTTGGATCAGTCCAAATGAGAACTGGCAGCGGATTCGTGACGCAGGACTTGAAGCCCATGTCTTTCCGATTCGAGCTGAGGCAAACAAGCTGCCTTTTGCTGAGCAGTTCTTTGACGCAGTCATTGCCGTCAACTCGTTGTTCTTCTTTGGTACAGACGATGTGTACCTCCGACACCATCTGGTGAACATTGTCAAACCCGGTGGTCAGTTTGGGATAGTTGTACCCGGATTCTACAATGAGTTTCAGGGTGACCTACCTGCAACTGTCCCAGACCATCTCAAGGTGTATTGGGAATCCTGTATGCTATACACTTGGCATTCTGCTGAGTGGTGGAGGCGGCATTGGCTTAAGACCAACCAAGTAGAAGTCGAGCTGGCGGACAACTTTCCGGACAACGAGGGCTATCAAACGTATCTTGACTGGGAGAGGATCATACGCTACAAGGAGAAACTTGCCGAAGACGATGCAGGTCGAAACATCACTTTCGTTCGGCTCGTTGCCCGCCGCAGGACGTAATCTGCCGCCAAGGACAATATCAGATTCCACTACTCTCCACATCAGCCGCCATCTTTGTTATAAGCCAAAGCTATGAACGAGTATCGAAGTCGTCTGTATATGGGGGCGTCGAGCAAGCGGTGTCAGACCCATCTGAACCGCTCGAACCGAAGTGTGCCTCAGTGCGCAATGCGAGGAAAGCGACAATGCTCGAGCGGTGAGTGTGTGATGGTGCTTCACTCATGGCAGCGAAGTTCAACTAAGGGCGCCACGGGTATGGTGGTCTTGGGCGTCCTGTTGTTGTTGTTGGCCAATGCTGCGCCCGCGTCTGCGGACGCAGACCGCTATACAGAGTATTTCGATACTACCATCTACGAAGATGCTGCGATGACAAACGTCACAGGTTGGGGGTCTGGGGCTATTCGGTTACCTCGAGAGGGCCTGGCGACTATGGGCCGTTGCGACATGCCCGCCGATGGTTATGGAGTGGCAATAGCAGATAACATTGCATACGTGGCCGATACGTGGTCAGGGTTGCAGCTGGTCAATATCACTGATCCCGACCAACCCAGCCTATTGGGCGGCTGCGACACACCAGGTCGGGCAACTGCCGTGACAGTGGCAGGTGGCATTGCGTACGTTACCGATGATGCTTTGGGGTTGCAGCTGATTGATGTCACGAATCCCCTTCAGCCGCTTATAGCTGGAGCCTGTCAGGTTCCCATTGTAAGTGATGTGGCGGTTTCTGGCCGCATTGCTTGGGTGGCCGCCCTGAATTCGGGTCTCTTGGCCATCGATGTTACCAATCCCGACCAGCCCGTCCTGCTGGGCATATACACCACTGGTAATCCTGTACGTGCGGTGGCGGTCTTTGATGGCATCGCCTACGTAACTGTGTTTGGTGAGGGGTTGACACTGATCAACACCACGAATCCTTTCCAGCCAGTGCTGCTGAGCAGCTGTAATACGCCCGGATCTGGAGAAAGGGTTGTGGTAGAAGCAGGCATCGCATACATTGCCGATGGATCTTCTGGCTTGCAGTTGATTGACGTTTCGAACCCCTTAGAGCCTAGTCGGGTCGGCAGTTACGACACTGTCGGCGATGCGATAGCCGTGGCGGTAGTTGATCGTTTCGTCTACGTTGTCGACAATAACTTGGGATTAGTAATCATTGACGCAACAACTCCGAGTCGTCCATTGTTGCTTGGCGGTTACGATACGCCCGCAATGCCGATGGGGGTAGCCGTGGCCCAGGGCATTGCCTGCATCACTGATGGGTCGTCTTGTCTGATTGTGCTAAAGCCGGAGTCCGACTTGGGCGAGGATTTCAAGCCTGTGGCAGTCGCTCAGTCGCTTAGGGTATTCGATAGTGGGACTGGCTTTATTGCGCGAGCCACTTTGTCATGTTTTCCGTCCTTGCCGACCGGAACTGCAATCGTCTTCGCTTTCTCAGTCGACGACGGTGCTCATTGGGAAACTGTCACACCTTACGACGAGCACATGTTCACGTATGTGGGTTCCCGTCTGCGTTGGCGCGCCGTCCTAACCTCGAGTAATCCGCTACTAACCCCTGTCATGACTTCCTTGGCCATCACAGTGACTGTCGCGGAATATGTAACCATTGACACAACTGTCCCGATAAGTACGACCTCGTTCACGGTTTCACCTTGGTGGGAAGGCCTCCCGTTGAGTCCTATCAGTCTGGTAGTGACATCTTGTGCAGTCGCTATCATTGTGATAGTGTCCTGCATGATAGTACGTGAGAGTCGCAGCCAAGAAATCGTGGGCTCCCTCTCGTCTTGAAACCTTTGTGAGGACCGCCGTTGGGTTCATCGGCTGCCATATGACATAGCCTACTGTGCGCGCTAGGGTCGAAGCAATCATGACCTTGATCTCGCCAATTGCCGGTCATATATCTCATGAGAAGGTCAATGGTATTCAAAAGAATGCGCTCATCGCTTTGGTGAAGGACAGCCAAAACAGTTTTCACGCCAGTCCTGCAACAGTGGAGGCCGAAAGTGCAGTGCCAGTAGTCGTTTCTTGTTTGGTTCTCCCCCTCGCATGTTTCCGTCTGAGGGGGACGTCTGCCATTCAGGCTGAGTCGGCCGAACCTGACCTCCTATGCGGACCGAGCTGGTTGGTACGACCCCGTCTTGGCTATGGTCTCCCATTGACTCAGCCGAAGAACGCTTAATACTACTCACTGCCATATACTCTTGGGACTTCGTCCATGTGAGTCGTCGCATGATTCTCGCATGGATCCAAGAGCGTGTCAGTTGTGACAAGTGAATCTGAGTCATTTGCCTATCTCAACCCCGAAGAACGCCTGAAGAAATACAAGGAGTTCTTGGCTTCTCTGGAAAGGGAGGACGCGGCAGAACGACACAGACATGCTGGCCGTCCATCAGGACCTCAACCAAAGGTAGCGCCTGCCCGACAGGAATCCGCCCGGGCAGACTCACATGATGGGCGTGGAATACCCAGCCTGAAGCTCCGTGGCACAGTATCGGGCCGACAGAAGGAGTCAGAGGCAAAGGCCGGAGACGAGAGGAACCGTGTACTGTTGCGAGTCAAGCAGCGGGCTGTTGAGTCAGAAATAGACGAGGTCCGCAGAGAGAAGGCTCAGCTCGAGAGGAAGCTCGAAAGAGGGCATATTAAGCAGGAAGCGTATCAGCAGGAACTAGAGCAACTCGTAAAGCGGGGTCAGGCCCTGCTTCGTAGAAGGCTCGATGTTGCCAAAGAGCTGAGCGAAGTTGTCGAGGACTAGACGCAAGAGTGTCAGCGTGCTTGGCTTTGGAGACAGCTTGACTGCTGGAACACCAGGTTATGACCCCACAACTGGCTACGGAAATCAGCAGTCACAGTATGGATATTGGCTTGTCAGGAGGGCAAGAGAAGAGCGACAGCTGGCTCTAAGGTTCGACAATCAAGGTGTTCCAGGAGAACTTGCCCGACATATGCTGCAACGTTTGCACAGCATCTTAGACAGAACTGACTATGCCGTCGTCATCATTCTCGGCGGCAGCAACGACTTGGGCTGGGGCGATGAACCGGACAGAGTATTCAGCTACCTGAGCGACCTCTGGCAGCGTGCGCTGGATACGGGTTCGGGTGTGATTGCGTGTACTATACCGCCTATCGGAATGCCCTATCCTCCGCTGCAGGAGGCCCAGATCCGACTCAACGAGATGATAACTGAAGGATTGCGAGGGCGGGATTCTGAACTTGTCGTCGACCTCTTTGCAGCACTGTCCGACGAAAGAGGACTGCTGCGGCCAGAGTTCGACAGTGGTGATGGCCTCCACCTAAGTGAATATGGGTATAGACAGATGGGTGAGAGGATCTGGGCGGACGGTGCCAGGCGAATGTTAGACTCATCTCACGGTTTCTAGTTCCATCGGTTGCTTTTTCTTGTAGGGCATCATCAAGGCTCCCAAGCAGAATACAATCACACAAAAAGGAAATACGCCCGGTCACCAGAGGCGTTGTAGTAGCAGGAGGACCTGCTGTGAGTACGAAGCGCCGACTCCCAAAGACAAGTCGACTGGCCTTTGTCAGCACTGTATGCGATATGAGCAGGCGCGGCGATATCGATGCAGTCATAGACACCTTCGAGGGCTACTGGAGAGACAAGACTCGCTATCCTTGGCACAACACCTACGTAATGCTGGAAAAGTACTGGGCACTGGAGAATCCCGAAACGGATGTATCGGAAACACTACTGCTACTACGGGATGGCGTGTTCGGAGCCCTCGGACTTCACTCGCTGAGTCTGCCCATTGAGATGTCGACTCAAGAGATCTTGAGGAGAATCGTGAAAGGACGCTCATGGAAAGACTCACGCCGGTCCGCCAGAGAATACCTCTCTCAGGTCGTTTCTGACATGATCGAGCAGGGTCAGATCGCTCATCTCATCCCTTCGGCACTGAAGCATGATGGGCTGGGATTCCTATTGCCCTCGCTAGAAAAGGCTCGACTTGACGAGTTCCGGAATGCACGACCAAAGATAACACGCGGTAAGCTCGACCTTAGACCTCTCTCAAAGTCGGTCATCGGCCGGACACTCCTGAGGCAGCTATCGACAAAGAGGGAAATGCTTGCGGTGGATGACCCCCAGGTGGGGCAGGCGGAAGAAGCGTATGAACACATGCTCTTAGACCTCGAAGTGGGTGAAGGCGTAGCGACTCTCTCTCCTGAAGATACTCTGCAGGTGACAATAAGCGGCGAGCCACTTGAGGAAACGACAGAGAGAAAGCAGGTTCGAGGGGTCCTTCCACTTACCCCTGGGGTGCAGACTAACCTGACAGAGTATGTTGGATCGCCCGCTGATACGCAGAGTGCCGAAATGTCTGATGTTGCTGAGGTCAGAAAGCGCGAGAAACGAAAGAAGGCTGAGCCAAACAAGGGAAGTGAGGCGTCGTGACTGCGGTGGCAAAACGCAAAGCGGCTACAAAAAGGAAGGCGAAGCCGCCGAGCCTAGACGAGATTGAGGCTACCGCTCTCGCCGACCTTCGAGATATTGCATGGCGTCTTGACTCTCCCGACATGGCAGAGATGTATGACGCGGCTGCTAGAATGTCTACATTTCCTGTGACAAGGTCTCTGCTGCCTAGGGCAATGAGCGCTATCAAAGCTGACGACCCAATTGTCCGGAAGGCCGCCTTAGGAATGGCGGGAATGAATGCTTACGGCTCATATGTCAATGAACTAGTGACACTGATGAAGGGTGTGAACCCGGCTGATCGTGAGCAGGTCCTGCAGGTTATCGAACAAAGAATGAGGCAGACCGGGGGACTTGTTTCCACGTCGGAGCAGAAGCGATGGGTCGACGCGCTTGAAGGACTTGGCAGAGAGCACCAGCCAACGGTCTGCGGCATCATGGCACTTCTGGGACCGCAAGGGACTCAGTGGGTAAGAACGCTGATTGCTGAGAGAGTAGAAACCTTGCATCCCGGTGCAGTGCAGAGACTCACTGCCTTCACTGAGCCGACTCGCGGCGCATTGCTGAAGAGTCTGTGTCAGAAGTCTGCAGAGAAGAAGCGTGAGCTACTGCCATATATCTGCGGGCTGATTGACACAAAGACGATTCAGTACCTCGCACCCTTTCTGAAAGCGGGCGATTGGCATGACAGGTCTGAAGTGGCAGAAACTGTGGGCAAGCTGGGTATCATCTCCCCGGTAGGAATTGTGATGGACATAGTTGCGGATGCTGATTGGCGTGTGAAGCAAGCGTTCTTGAAGGACCTGAACATTGCATCGTCGAAGTTCGCTGCCCTACTGAAGGTTCTTGGATACCTAGTTGGGGACTCACACACAAGAGTGGGAGGACTGGCTGAGAGATGCCTGCTTAGACTGGGGTCAGAGCCGTGCCGTGGTTCTACTATCGAGGCGCAGCAGAAGAGGATCGAAAAGGAGTTCAGAGCGCATCTTCTGAAAGCAGCAGACGCCAACAAGGACATTCAGTCAGGCTGGCTTGGTGTTAGTCTGGTTGAAACATCTCCTATTCCAGTCTTCTCTGAGCAGGAAGAAGAGGAGACCAAGGGTATCGAGAGAGCCCAGGGCGTGAGTCTTGAGGACATTGGTGGTCCTCGCCCGGGTACAACGCCAGAATCCCAGAAAGACAGTCGCCTTGACTTGATGGCCGCTCTCATTGGCGCTCGCAAAGCCGCTAAAGCTCCAGAGTCTCCTCCGAAGCAAGAACCTTCATTGGCCGAAGAAGCCCCTCCTCTGCCGGTTTCTGGTTCGACTGCAACAGACCGGTTTATGATGTTGCTGAGAAGTATGACAGCGATATCTGGGAAGGAGGTCTCCATCTCGAAGCTGAAGGAGAACGCCGTCTCATCAGGAATGACAGACCATGAGTTCGACACTACGCTGGAACAGCTCGAGCGTGATGGGATTGTTTATCGCTCGAGAAAGGGCTCAGTGAGTATTGTTGATATGGAAGTCTAGGCCAACGTACCCAATCTTCGCGGACCACTGACCATTTTCGATAGGCAAAGACTAATCTGTTATGCCCCCTACACCCACTGACGGCTGAGGTGCCGCAAATGGTGGAATCGACGCTCATCAAGGGTGGCCTTGTGGTGACAGGGGACTCTCAGGGCCGAGTGATCCCTGGTGGATTCGTGAGGATCGAGGGAAACAGGATATCCGAGGTTGGCAGGGGGATCCCCCGCCTGAAGTCAGATACGACCATCGACGCATCGAAGAACGTGATTATCCCGGGTCTGATAACCGCCCATACACATCTCTATGGTATTCTTTTGAGAGGAGCAACCCTTGGCATCGAGCCACCCACGGACTTTGCTCAAGTCCTTCAGCGCGTGTGGTGGCCTCTTGACGAAGTGATGAGCGTCGAAGATGCGAGGTCCAGTTCTCTTGCTGCTTCTGCAGACATGCTCCGAAACGGTTCTACGTTTTTCGCCGACACCTACTCAGGCCCAAACTCGATTGATGGCGTGTTGGATGCTATCTCGGATGCCGCCCGGAATGTGGGTATCCGTTCAATGCTGTCGTTTGAAATCACTGAACGCAACAGTCCCCAAGAAGCGGAACGCGGCCTGCAGGAGAATGTGCGGTTTGCTCAGCGCTGTTTCAAGGAGAAAGGCCTCTCGTCAGCGATGATGAGCCTGCACGCCTCGTTCACGGTGAGCGATGAGCTCATCACAAGGGCAGTGACGCGGGCATCTGGTCTCGAAATCCCTGTGACCATCCATACTTCTGAGGGCTTGGTGGACGTCTATCACAATCTCGAGAAACATGGAGAAAGGACAGTTGAACGCCTGGACAGACTCGGCGTGTTGCGACGTCGTACTGTACTGGCTCACTGTGTACATGTCACTGCGCCAGAGATTGAGATAATGGCGCGGCAGGGTGTGGGTGTGGCGCATAACCCAATGAGTAACATGCTCAATGCGGTTGGCACTTCACCAGTGCCCGGCATGCTCGCGCGACGAATCCCGGTCGGTCTAGGCAATGACGGTTGGATCTATGACCCATTCGAAAACATGAGGTGTGCGTTCACTGTTCATCGACTTGCGGCATGGAACCCCAGTGTCATGACTGCCGAACAAGTATTCAGGATGGCAACGATTGATGGCGCCCGATGCTATGGGCTTGACAGGGAGCTGGGCAGCATCGAAGCTGGAAAAATGGCAGACATTGTTCTCCTTGGTGTCTCTAGGGTGCCAACGCCACTCGATGCCGGTTCGGTCATTGGTCATCTAGTCAACACGTTCGGCGGCAGGGACGTGGAACGAGTCATTGTTGATGGAAGAACCGTTGTAGACCACGGGCGGTTGTCACTGATCTCAGATGACGAAGTCGCAGGTAGATGTCAGAGGACGGCTCAGGACTTGTGGTCAAGACTATCCAAAAGAATAACGAGGAAACAATGAGTCGCAGAGGAGAAGTCCATTCGCATAGAAAGAGGATACAGGAGCTGATGCCTCTGATCACTCTACTTTCTCTTCATGCAGACGACTGCGCCGAGAATGACAACAACACCGACTCCAATCCCGATGAGCAGGATGTTGTCTTGAAGCATCACGATGAGGTCATTTGGAAGACCCTCTCGAATGATTTTCAGATTGAGGGTTTCAGTGGAGCTCGTTGCGTTAGTAATATGCCAAGTATACTCGGCCAAGAACCCATCAGACTTGAGATAGGATGCTTCAATGGTAATTCTTTGGCCAACCGGCGTGTATGCCAAAGCCATTCCCCAATAGGCCGAATTAGTGGTAAATGTGGTTGAGTGATTCCAAAGAGCGCTGGTCTGTACAACCTCAGTCATGAGTGTCCAATTGCCGATTGGGACGGCCAAGTGTCCTCCGAACAATGCGAGACCTAAGAACAGGACTCCGTACAAGCCGATGGTAGTGCCATTAGTCCACATCACATCAATGTCAACAACTGGTACCTGAGCCCAGTCTGTGACGACATTGGGTATCGAGGGGGGAGTATCTGTAACATTCATGTATATGCCCTCGTGGAGGCTAATGTCCTCATCAACGTTGACGGCATCAAATGTAAAGTTGAACTGATTAGTTTTCGCAACTCCCCATAGAAGACCTTGCGAGGTCGCCGCAGCGACCGGGGAAACAGCAAACATCAAGACGGTAGCCGTAGCTACCAGCCACACATACGCCCGTTTCATGTTGTTCCACTCTTCTGGTATTACTTCACTAGTGCCAGGCATCGGGTCGACGGGACTGCAGAAAAGTCTTCGCCTCATCTCCTTCGCGGGACTATTCCGGGACGTCTTTTCTAAGGAAGCATGCACCGCCAAATCAGTTGCGCGCCCGGCATCTGTGTATCCTACCTTCTTCGTAAGTGTGGCTACGACATTGACGGACACTCCCGGACCGACATACATGGTTCTATCCGTATTCATGACCATGATCCTCTTCGGAGGGCTTTCTCCTGCCCCGGAAATCTCTGCCATTTTCGTGCACGATGGATATCAGTCAGCACATGGATGCACCGGGCCACTGCACCACCAACTCTCAGATAGGAGGTCATGCGCCTATCCCTTTTGCCGCCAGTAATGTACGTTGGCCTTATGGTGTGCTATGAAGGCCGCGACCCACGCGACCGTTGCCCATTAGTCCAGAAAAAGGATGCAGGGGCTGGTCCCCCTGATCATTTCACTTCCTCTTCATGCAGACGACTGCACCAAGAATGACAACAACACCGACTCCAATCCCGATGAGCAGTATGTTGTCTTGTATCATCACGACAAGGTCGTTCGGCAGACCCTCCTGGATGACACTGAAACTAAAGATCTGAGCTGAGCTGGTCGCATTTGTGACCGTTATGGTGTACTTGGCCAGGAACCCGGTAGACTTGAGGTAGAGCGCTCCAATGGTGGCTCTCTGACCGCTTGAGGTGGCTGTGAGAGACATCCCCCAGTAAGCTGAATTACTGGTGAATGCTGTTGAGGTATTCCAACCAACCGTGGTTTTGACGACTTCAGTCAGGAGCGTCCAATTGCCTATTGGCACGACCATGCGTCCTCCGAACGCTGCAAGACCTATGAACAGGAGCGCATACAAACCAATAGAGGTCCCATTGGTCCACTTCATGTCCACGGTAACAGTCGGCACCTGAGTCCAAACTGTGATGACATTGGGTATCGTGGGGGGAGCAGCTGTCACAATAATGTACATGCCCTCATGAAGGCTGAGATCTTCCTCGGGATTCGTAGCATCCATTGTGAAGTTGGCCTGATAATCATCTGCAACTCCCCAGGAAAGATTCTGCGATGTCGCCGCAGCTACTGGAGAAACAGCAAACATTAGCACGGTAGCCACGCTGACTACCAACACAAGCGTGCGTCTCATATTCTTCCTCTCTTTTTGTGCCACATAACTAGTGGTGGGCAAACGGTCGACGGAGTTGCAGAAAAGCTTTCGCCTCATTTCCTTCGCAGGACGGTGTTACAATCCACTCTTTGAGCAGACTCATCGCTCATGAGAACCTTCGGGTGTTAACATCGGCAGCTGGAAACGAAAGGAACGTCACTAGATACTTAGTAAGGCCAGCACCTCCCAATGTGCTTCATGTGGTTACTTCTCGACATGCAGGTTCGCGAGTCGCAGTCTCTTAATTGCCTGACAACATCTCTTCGTCGTCGAAACCGGCCTCAGGGTTCCACGACGGATGTGTTGTGTTCGCTCGGTGCCCAATTCGTGCACGACTCAACAGGGTTTTGAGCTTGTTCGCTCCTCATTTTGCCAACTATGTCTGGCGAGAAACTAGGCTACAATTACGATGGGCCCATCTTCGACGCCCACTCTCATGCAGCGGATGAAACCGCTTTGAAGCTGATGATGGAGGTCGCCGCACAGTATGGCGTAGAGAAAAGACTCCTCATCTTGCACAGTGCCAAGCCCGCTGCATTCGAAGAGAAGTACTCCGGTCGTCTCGTTTTTGCCAGGTTTCTGATGATATCGAACTTGCGATCTTTGGAACCTGACAAGCTAAAGGCAGAGATTGATTCGATGGCGGTTGATGGGTACAGCGTCGCGAAGATGCATTTTGCCCCCTTGTGGATCGACCGATTGGCCGAGCAGCCATTACTCACGTCCGTGAACGATGAACGGCTTGACACTCTGTTTGGAGTGCTCGAAGAAAGGCAAATCCCTGTCCTGATTCATGTGGCCGATCCGGACACCTATTACGCCACTCGCTATGCCGATATGGGTAGATATGGCACAAAAGACAAGCATATCGGGGAGTTTGAGGAGCGCCTTTCTAGAAACAGCAGGCTGCATTTTCAAGTGGCACACTTCGGAGCCCAACCCGAGCCAGAGCGGCTAGCTAACCTAGGCCGAATGTTTGACAGATACAGCAATCTGAGCGTTGACACGGGATCTGCACGTTGGATGGTGAGGGAGCTCGGTCGAAGCCCTATTCGAGCGAGGGAGTTCATTATCAAATACTCTGGCAGGGTGCTCTTTGGGACAGACTGCGTAGCACGCACGCTTGAGCGAGGTTACTACGAAGGTAGGTATTCCTCGGAGAGGTTGCTTTGGGAAACCAATGTCAGCGGTGTTCCGCTGCCCTTTGCTGACACTGATACGGAAAACAGTGGAGGCACATTCATCAATGGGCTGTCATTGCCGAAGAAGGTCCTTGGCAAGCTCTACTGGGAAAATGCACAGGCTCTCTATGGGTTCTGAAGCCCGGAGGCCCGTTCTTGGCGAACGAAGGTATTGGGTCCTAGCCAGAGCGCGCTACAATCTGTGTTGCCTCTTCACCAACACCACGTACATAGCTGCAAATGCAACCATGGCCGGCACCATGACGATCAGCGGATCTGTTCCGATGGTGTCTACCAGGTATCTGATGGTTTCGTTCGAGCCCCAATTGCCATTCGCGTCCCGTGCAAAGACATCCCAATCAATGCCGTCCTTCTGCCAGCTGAAGGCGATCTCATAGAACCTCGGGTGCTGTTACCTTCTGTCATCTGTACAGACCGATTGTGCCACTCGCCCTCAGAATGAGGCCTGAAATGCAGGGTGACGAATTCGGCCCCGTCTTCGTCGCTCACCCAGAACGACATACTATAGGTCACGTTAGGAAGAAGTGACCAGTACGTAGGGAGGAACACCCGGCCCCGGGTGGAGATGGCAACTCTATCATCGGCCCGTCAGGCAATGTCGCAATCGCTTGACCTGAAAGAAAGGGCGGTTCATATGCGTGTGCACCCAGAATGATGATTGGCGCAATCACGGACACCCTCGCTTGGAACATGCTGACACCCACATTCCAGCCTCCTCGTACATTGAATAGTTGGCACCTTGAGTGAGAAGAATCTTGCTGTTTTGCAGAAACACTGACCTCTTCGGCTCGGTCATCAGTGTCTTCGCATATCTGCCACTCTGAATAAGTCACTCTATGCGTGAGCCGCGCTTGACAGAGTGTTTTCCTTTGGGCTTTTCTTTCTTCGTTGGTTTCTTCTGTTCCCCTTGACTTGGACTTGTCATGTAGTCTGTCAGTGCCATTTGACCTGGCTCAGCGAGCCTCCACTTTGTACCGTCGGGCTCTCGCTCGATCACTCTCTCCCGTTTCATGTGCCGCATGTGATATCGAACCGTCGCGGCCGAAAGATTCACGTCGTCGGCAACATCGTTCACAGAGGCCCAATCTGCTCCATCGAGTCTTCGGATTATGCTGCTACGACTAATCAATCCCCGCCTTACACTTCTAACCCAGTGCAGACGTGCTCTTTGATCGATACTCAAGAGTCATCCTCACCATCTTCGCATCCCGGGCGGATTGATAGCATTCTTGTGGCACATACGCTCACTCATGTCCTTGGCCAATCAGCGACAGGAAGGCCGCCGGCTCAGTCCCCTCGGCAATAGGTCGTACTCGATAGTCAGGGTAGCTATGGCTTAGTCGGGCCGCAACCCGCGTTCCCATGAGCTTATTCATGAAATCCGCCTTCTTTCCCCTCCAAAGGTAGACGACCTTGTTCTCATGGTCAATCAGCACAAGGACCTTGTCCGTTGCGGTGTGCTTGGCGTACTCCTCTGAGGGAATCATTCTCGCTTGGGCGTCGACCTCGAAAGCCTCGACCATTCTGCTAGCTCCGGGAGCCTTCCTCACTTGTCCATAGGTACCGCCACCCTTATGATTCTTTTTTCTATGGCTCACGCCCGCTGGTCATCCAGGGCCAATAATGCGGGACAAAAGGGCCCACACGTCATACATTAGCATAAATGCAGTGATGCTGTTCGTGCTTTGATGGTGTGTGCCTTGTCAGACAGCAGCCGCAGTGCATGGTTCGTAGACCGAGAAAGGAGGCGGGTAGAGCTCACCACAGATCAAGTTGTCACCTCTTTCCCACTGAACGCAATTCCCGACCCATTGTATGAGCCGATGGCAAGCGCACTCGATGGCGATCTTGACCCTCAGACCAAGATTCAGAATCTGTATGAGTCATCACTCATGAAGCCTGCCGTTTGCACATTGAATGCCGGCGGACCGTTTCCGGTCAATACAGCCACGAAGATTGTCCGGTTGACTCTCACTGATGATGCGCTCAACGATAAGCTCGACGACATGGAAGGGCAGCTTCTGGCGCTACAAGGGCGTCCCTTCAAGGAAACCCTTGAGGATCGCATTGAGATCTATAGGGACCTATACAGAGATGACATGAAGATTGACAGACTGCGACTGGGTGCTGTTGAGATGTTTCGGGACGTGACATACGCGAACATCCAACGCGACCCGAGGGTTGCCCTGAGCTTCTGTTGGACCCGGCACAATCAGCAGCCGGCGGTTGGCTACCAGATCAACTGTGTTGCCGAGATATCACGCCCCGGTGAGCCCTTCTACAGGTTCATGCGATGTCTAAGGTCACTCTTCTCATTCAAGTTTCTTGAGATGCGCGGAACCGAGTATGCTTGTGCCTACAAGTTCTGGGTGTGCGAAGCCAAGGAGAAGTCGTTGACACCCAAGCCCGGCTTTGTTCCGCATGAGCTCTAGTAGTTCGTAACTCTGAGCAAACTTTGAGGGAGTTCTTCTATTGAAGCAATGTTGAGTACTACCCCGTGTGCTGCCCTTGCCAAGGCGTCTGCTGAATCCGCATTGTGAGAAGTGGACGGCACGATTATTATAGTCCTGATCTCCTGCTGTCTGATCTGCCCTGCCAACTCCTCGCATGCGGCAAGATCGCTGAGATACATGTCTGTACTGAGTATGAGAATCTTCTCCTTTGCTCTTGTCTGCGTAAAGTCCTCAAGGGCAAGGCTCAGGGATTGCCTCGCGCCGGTGCCGCCTCCTGCTCTCACATCAAGAAGATCCCCGGCAACTTTCTCAACAGATACGCCGCGGTCCTGTATCCGTTTTACCACACAAGTTTCGCTATCAAACAGAACAACCCCAAAGTCGTCTCTCTGTACTGCAAAAAGCCCGGCCATGACCGACACTGCCAGCATTCCGAGCTTCTCTGGAGCGTCCATCGAGCCAGACTTATCTAGAGCCCAGAAGAATGCACGGTGACCCATGTAGGTTTCAGTTGCTAAGAAGTCGTCCGGGTTCAGCATCTGAAAGTCTGTTCTACCCTGACTCAGAAGGGACTCAATTGTCTCTTCAAGGTCTATGAGGTCCACCTCATCTCCAATTCTGAACGGCCTTACAGTGGGAGTCTCCATGAGTCCTCCTAACATGGATGATCCCATTATTTCTCGTGAGAAGCGCATTCCGAGGTCCACGAGGAGTTTCTTGGCTATCCGCCTGAGCTGTTCCTTCACGTCGTCGGGAATCTCATCGCGGTAGGTGTACCAGATTCTTACGACGTCCGTGGCGGGTCCACCGAGGAGACCGGCCATGACTCTGTCGGTTCTTTCAGACTTGGGAGGAATGGCTCTATCTTTGTCGCCGTAGGCACCACCAGAGTTCCGCACTGCCCCATAGCTACCTCGTCGGTCGGACAACAACCCCAGGGCCGCTAGGAGATTAACGTGCGCCACCGCTCCCAAGGCCGCCTCGTTGCTCCTCTCGTAGGCAATATCACCTAGCTGCCTGAGTTGAGCCGTCGTCAGCCCTGCAGAGGCCATTAGTTCATGAAGTCTCTCAAAGCTCGACACCCCTTGCTGAATCAGCTTCTTGATGACTTCAAAGCTTGGGTTCAGTAGCTCGAGTATCTCCTCCTCCGTCATGTCTAGGCGTTCGCCCGCCTGCTTGATTGCCTCAATGGACGGCCGTTTTCCGACGTTCGCACACGATCTGACTGTCTGGCGCAGGTGTGCCCCGCTCTGTGCTTGGCAGGCTGCCGCATCCGCGAGATGCTGTTCCATATCATCCCACTTCTCAGCAGTGGACCTGTCAGGCATCTTCTGGCGATGGGACTCGGCCTCCTTAAGCTTCTGGACTAGGAATTCAGCAGGAGAGGATCGCGATTCTGCGCTCTCAATCGCGGCCTTGGTCAGCTTGTCAACTAGGTTCTTCCAGCTTAAGCTGTCCATCGCACACCCAGCAAGCTGCTTGATGTCAACATTCCCAGAGGCGCCGGCATCGTACTGCGAGTCATATTCCTGCAGTACTTCCTCAGTCACATCCTTCCCAGTGTGCTTCCGTATGCTGCCCGCAAACTCGAATGAATCATCAAGACGATATGTGGTAGCTGCCGTCTTGATCAGGTGCGAGAGGATATCAGGAGTTCTGCCCAATTCGCTTGAATAGGATGACGCTTGACTGAGATTACCGAGTGTCTCCTGAAGTACCTCGTCCATGGCCTTCCGCTTCGCCTTGCTCAGTGCCTGCAGCTGTTCAACGTGACGTAGTGCCCTTGCCGCGGTAGAAGGATCCCTAGTTGCCAGCTGTGTGAAGTCGGCCATGACGTCGCGGCTCTTGTTGAGTGCCTTTGCGGCTAGCTTCTCGGCGGCGTTCTGGGTCTTGCACAGGTTTCCTAAGACCTTGAGGACCGCAGAGTTGGCGATGTCTCTGCTTGTCAGGTTCCCTGCTCGGTCGAGGAGTTCTGCGGCCGCATTTGACCTCAGTTCCTCGTCGCTGGAAATCCCTCTCAACACAATGTCGCCATCAGATAGGTAGTCATGAGCTGCGTTATACAGTGATGAGTCCTCTGCTGACCTGACTTGCTGAAGGTAGTCGTACCCGGCTTGCACGCGGTCCTTTCGGATTCTCTTTGCTAGATCTTGCTCCCAGCGAATTTGCTGTATTACAGCTTGAATCTTGTCAGCCCTCGCCGGGCTCTCCTGCAGCTCCGATTGTGGCTCTTCTTTTCTCTCTTCTCTTGTTCTGCCGAGGACCATGTCTTCTGCAATCAATCGCGCAAGTTCTTGGTCAGGGGGAAACGTTGTGCAAACGGCGGCATCAATGAAGTCATCGAGGGTCAAGCGACCCTGCCTGAGGTATCGACTGGAGAGCAGCTGTGGTATTGCTTGAGTCTGGCGTATGCTGGGTTTCGTCTTCGTTTCAGGGGAGTTGCGCAACCTTTTGACGAACTCGTACGCAAACTCGGGTACATTTGACAGGACAGGTTCAATGGTGGCAAGGGCTGTCATTAAGACTCAGCACCCTTCTTGCCCAAGACTGTGCGAACGAGCGCACTAACAGCTGGCTCGGCATCTATTCCCGGACGGAATCTGAGAGCACCTATCAATACGCTGGTCGCCGAATCAGAGAGTATCTTGTGCGTGACCTCGCCATTGTTATCTCTTGTTGCCATTTGGGCTGAGAGTCGCGCAATCGAGATTCCGGCACGAATCGACGCAGGCAATTCTATGTCCGGACTGACTCTTGAAGCCGAAACTAGACTGTAGACGCTATCAAGAACTGAGTCACTCAGCTTGTACTCGGGGCAGTTTACGCGTATTATCTCCAGTTCAGTTTCCTTGTTGGGGTATCCGAGTCTGATCCAGACCCTAATCCTGTCTCTAAAGGCTTCACTCAGCCTGTGAGCCCCGGCCATTTCTTCCGGGTTCATCGTGAGAACCGGAAAGAAGCCGTCATGCGCCTTGATTCTACCGAGTCGTTGAACGTTGACGGTGAATTCCTCGAACGGCTCCAAGAGAGTGTTTTGAACATACTCGGGCAGACGGTTCCCCTCATTGAGACCGAACACTCCTCCAAACACCATCGCCTTCAGCAGCGGTCCGGGCTCGAAGGAATCGAGGGTAAACCCCTTCGTCAGAACAAGCGCAGGGTTGAACGAGCCTATCAAGTGTGCCGGTCTTACTCCTTCATCTCCAGTGACCCATTGAAATAGCCTGTTTGTCTTCTCAGCGTAGGCCCGCAACAGGAGAGTCTTGCCCACACCTGGCGGACCGATTATCCCCGGTATCAGATTCGCGTTCTCGCAATCAGTGAGTATGTCCCACGCATCTTTGTATTGGTCCTTCACAACAATACGTACCTTTTCGCGCGATGCTGCCGCTAGGCGTTTCTGGAAGGCTTCACCAAATCCTTTTTCCTCATTCTCTGGCATGACCCTACCCCTGACGTATCTCAGTCTACTGCAGGCAGATTAAAACCCATCCGTCACTTCACCGGCTTCCGAGGTTTGTTTTCTTTTGGCGTCTGTAGATCCGCCAACCGCAGTCCGTTGATGCAGTTCTTGGGAATAGGCAAACAGTGCAGGTTGGCCGCCCGTATGCCAGAACAGAGTCGGGCTGTCCGATGGTATCTCTCCAGACATAGCCATTTGTATGAGCCCGACTCCAGCCTTTCCAGTGTACACTGGATCCAGCAGGACGCCTTCGAGTCTGGCGAACATCTCGATTGCCTTGCGCTCAGGGTCGCCCATGACCGCATATCCTTCACCGATGAACCTGTCATCGATTAATATTGCGGGCTTGAACTTCTCTACAAGTGAAGGGTACTCTCTCATCATTCTCTGAAGAAGATCGCGTACACGGGATGTCGCAGCGTCAGCACTGTCATACACATTCAGGCCTAGGATTTCTGCATCAAGACCCATCATGTGCTGCCCTGCAATCATACCTGCCAGTGTCCCTCCTGTGCTCGTGGCTACGATGATGCGTTCAGGGCTGAATGCTGCTCTGTCAAGCTGTTGTTTGAGCTCCTGAATGGCTGCTGCATATGCTAGTGATCCAATGGGCGTGGCGGCACCTGCTGGGACAGCATAGGGTTTCAACCCGAGTTCTTCAAGCGTTGTCACCACAGAGGCAAGTCTGTCATTCAGCGGGAGAAAGCCCTCATTTGGGAAGAACTTGATTTCAGCCCCATAGATAGCATCGAGCAGAAGGTTTCCTGTGTATTCATCCGGCTCTTCACCGCCAAGAAGCAGAACGCATCGCATACCGGCAGCCGCCGCCGCGGCGGCAGTCTGTCGGCAGTGATTGCTTTGCAGAGCTCCCACGGTGACGAGCGTATCACAACCTTGTTGCTTGGCATCTCCAATGACGAACTCAAGCTTTCTTGTCTTGTTACCGCCGAAACCGGGCCCAGTCATGTCATCGCGTTTTATCCACAGATTGTCAAGCCCCAGCTCTTTGCCTAGGTTTCTCATTGGGTGAAGGGGAGTTGGCAGGAATGCCAACCGGGTTCTCGGCAGGATATCGAACATGGCTAGTGGTGATGGCATGCAAACATGGATATCAAGAATACCAATAGGGCGGCCAGAGCCCGTTTCGGGACTTCCTACATGAGCTACATCCGACGCTTAAGAGGCCGTTCATGCATGGGTTGGTCAATCGGGGTCTATGGGAGGCGTCCAAAGAATCCCGAGATGAAGGCCAACAGGAGTGCCAGCAATATGATGACACCAACAATCTGGCACCAGCATTGACAGAACCTGTCACAACAGCCCTTTGGCTTCTCTACCTCCTGATGTTCCTTCTTTTCGGGGTAGTCTGTCGGCAGTGGAATCTCTGTCATTGTGGTCACTTTGAGATTTCTTGTCTATTGCTGAACAAGGTCGGACGTGAGGTTGGCAGTCTTATGAGACTATCTCCGCTGTGCTAGTATTCTTCGGCCGCTTCCGCCCCCTCTGTGATACTGAGCACAGTTCAGCAAAAGGGAGAAAAGGATTCCCGGTCTGGCTTCCATGTTCGTCATTATACTGTCTCTGAACGCAGGGAGATAATCAGGGCTTGAGCGGACAGATGGATACCATCCTCGATAGGCCTAGGGGTCTGAGACTGATAGGAATCACGCAGATGGCGTTCGGCTTCTTCGGGCTGCTAGCCTCGATAGGCCTCGTGATAGCATCACTAGTGGGCAATCCTTCTTTTCTGGGGATGGGCCTGCTGTATTCTGTAGTCATATTCCTATGTGTCGCACTCCCGTGCCTTGTCATTGGAAATTACGTGGACGACCTCCGCCGCAATGCAGTCCTCGCTCAGGTGGCGTACAGCGCTGGTGCGGCCGTTGTCGCAGGGTATTTTCTGTACCTCCGTGGAGTATCCTATCATTGGACTGTCCCTTGGTTTGGGTTGGGGCTTGATGTTGATGTTGGCAATCTCGCTGTGCTCGTAGTTGTCACTCAAACGCTGTTTGTGCTCTACCTGGTGACCAAGTGGAAGAGTGTTGCTCCTCCGCGTGGAGTCCACATTGAGCGTGACAAGAAGAAGGCGCGAATCCTGGAACAGGGTCTGGTACCATCGCCACTGCCAGCTGGGCTTGTAGCTAGCGATGGTCACACTTCCTTGACGGACGAAGCGACTAGAAAGATAATGGAAGTCCGAAGAGTGACAACCACTGAAGGAATGGCAATCCTTTGCTCGAACTGTGGTGGCGCTACCCCTGTTGCGAAAGCTGAGAAGGACAATACTATCGTCTGTCAGTTCTGTGGAGTAAGATTAGGTCTCAGCAGTGTCTTCGTGCCCTGCGTCAATCACACGGAGTACTTGGCGGCAACCACTTGTGCTGTCTGTGGCGAGCATTACTGCCGAATGTGCCTCACTGCACAGGAGCCCCCAGTTGACGAACGGTGGAAGGGGTCCTCGGTGTTTCTGTGCCAGAGATGCTTTGAGGGCCGCTATCGACCTGCTGTGACCACTGCCTCCCTGGTCATACCTATCGACAAGCTGTTCTCAAAGGCAGGAACGAGATTCAGTAGAGTCGGATCACTCTACGGCAAGTTCCTTCGTGCATACGGACATATCATGAGATACGTCCTCCAGTTCGCAGCCAGAGCTGCCGCTTCTGTAGGCAAAGGCAGTCACGGAAATGACAACGCTGGAGCTGTGATCATAGCCATTATCATAGCCATAGTGGCAATTCCAGTCCTTGTCGGGGTAGCCATGTTGCTTGCAGCGATTGTCATCGTTCCTTTGTTGTTCTATGCGGGCCTCATTGGGGTGGCAATCGCGGCTGTTCGGATTATCAGACGTACCGATTTCCTAACTCTAGAAAGGGCTCGTCAGGAAGGTATTGTCTTGCGCAGGCCTGCAAAGAAAGTCGAGTCTCCACTAAGAGAGGAGAGCAGACCTTGGGAGAACCCCCGCGAGTGGAAAAAGGAAGTCACCAAGGCTGAGCCCTTCATCAGGAGATAGGTGATTGATGATGTCCTCGGAAACGATCATGTGTCCCGTCTGCGGCGGAGCAATCCAAACAGTCTCTCCTGACAAGGTGAACAGATGCGAATTCTGTGCGAGCCCGGTCTTGGGCAGGAGGCAGAATCATGACTGTGTCAATCACCCCGGTCGTGTGGCAAAAGGCGTATGCAGCGTATGTGGAGACCTCGTCTGCGAAGAGTGTATCCAGTTACGGGTAGGGGACTATGGCGGCAAGCTATTCACAATTGCAAACTGTGGGAAACCTGATTGCGTTCAGGAGAGCAAGTGGGCACAGCCTCTCAATCTTGAGTATCAGCGTTTGGCTAACATGGATTGGTCTGACTCGGTCGACAACTCTATTCTTCGTGTCACGGGACTAGGAGCAGTCCTGATGGTGGTCTTCGAGCTCGTTTTTGTGCTGTGTATGCTCTATGTCCAGTACTTCACATCGTGGGGGCTGACCACAGACCCTGTTCCCAACATACCATACTTCTTCGTAAGAGGCGACACGGTAGTTCTGTTCTGCATCATCGGCAATCTTTTGTCGGCTCTGCTGCTCCAGACTGCCCTTCAGGTCCATGTGCACGAAAGGCAGCTTGGCGCAGGCATACTCCTTATGTTGCTCTTGGTCACAGAGGTGGGCTTTCTGCTTGGCAGGGGTCTTCTCTTCAATCTCCGCTTCTATCCCAGTCTGTATCTGATCCCCTTCTTCCTAGGAGCATTTGTGATTGCCACACTCATGGTCTTTGGTGGGGCACTACTAGCGATAGGAGTCGGATTCAAGAAACGAAAACAGCTGAAGCGGGCTAGAGAAACCTTGGGCCTGTCAGGGCAATAGTCAGGTTTACCGACTACAACTCAGTGATGTCAAAGAGGTCTATGATCCTGAAGCGCTTGACGTCAACGAGCCCAAGGTCTGTAATCTTGAGCTCCGGTATGACCGGGAGCGATAGAAAAGCCATTGACATAAAGGGCTCCTCAAGTATGCTTCCCAGCGCGTGAGCCGCCTCCTTGAGCCTTACAAGATTGTCGCTGACATTCTCGATAGACTGGTCCGACATCAGACCGGCAATGGGAAGCGGGAGAGATTCAGTCACCGTTCCGTCGCGGACCACAGCGATTCCTCCCTGCATCCTGACAATCTGGATGGCAGCTTCGATCAGGTCGTGGTCATTCGTGGCCACCGCTACAATGTTGTGACTGTCGTGCGCTATGGAGGAGACCATTGCTCCTTCCTTGATTCCCACCCCTTTTACGAATCCAATGGCACGAGGTTTCGAAGCGTTGTGCCGCTCTATAATAGAAACTTTCACAATGTCACGGTCGATGTCAGGGACGACGAGCCCGTCAGTAACTTTGGCCTCCTCAATTAGCCGCTTCGTGATGATTTGACCCGGTATCATGCCAATGACATTGATACGACTTCCCCGTGCTTTGACTTGGAAGTCCTCGGGCTCAAGCCAGTGTATGTTCACAGACCTACGCAGTCTTGGCTGTTCCTGAATTCCGAATGTGTCAGTCATTTTGCCGTCCTTAGCAACAAGAACACCTTGTTTGAAGACCATTTCCACACCGATGTGTTGGAGCGAATCCAAGACGACAATGTCCGCATTGTAACCTGAAGCAACCGCCCCTACATACTGCAAACCATAGTGGCGCGCAGTCGACAATGTCGCCACCTTGATAGCCAACACCGGATCAACGCCCATCGCGACAGCGTTTCTGATCATGCTGTCGATGTGCCCCTTTGTTATTAGGTCGAGGGTGTTGCGGTCGTCTGTCACGAAGCTGCAAGACATTGCCGTCTGTGGTTGGATGAGACTAGCCAGGGCAGTAAGGTTCCTTGCCGTTGAGCCCTCTCTGATGTGTATGTGCAGTCCTGCGGCGAGCTTGCTTCTTGCTTCATCGAGAGTGGTGCACTCATGATCTGAAGAAATCCTTGCCGCGACGTAAGCCATTAGGTCTGTGCCTGAAACCAGTGGCGCATGGCCATCGATTCTCTTGCCGAGAGCAAGCGAAACGCGGATCTTCTCCAGTATCTCGGGGTCCTTGTACACGACGCCCTGATAGTTCATGGCTTCTGCGAGACCCAGCACGTAGGACTCTGTCATCAATGGCTGGATATCGAGGAAGTCTAAGGATACAGCGTTTGTTTCGAGCTCCGTTGCAGGCACACAAGACGGGAGCATTATGTAGACTTCCAATGGACCCCCGCGCATACTCTTGCTTACGTACATGATGCCCTCCATTCCAAGGACATTCGCGATTTCGTGAGGGTCGGCGATGACAGCCCCGGTTCCATGGGGAACGACTGCACGTGCGTATTCCATGGGCATGACCATTGAGCTTTCAATGTGCACATGGCCGTCTATGAATGAGGGGGCGACGTACTTCGCCTTGACGTCGATGACCTCTTTTCCAGCGTAGCTTCCTATTCCAGCAATGAAACCGTCGTGAATGGCGACATCACCCTCCGTGATATCACCAGTGAATACGTTGACAACGGAGGCGTTTCTGAGAACGAGATCTGCTCGCGTTCTCCCCGCTGCGACGTCAATCATGTGCTCAAGGGGGTAATGATCTGGACGTGTGAGAAACATCGGAGGTCACTGTATCTGAGTCGCAAAAGGTAGTGAAAAGGCTTGTCTGTCCTAGCTTGAGCCTCTTAGAGTTCCATGCGTGTGGTTTTTATTCCATATGCCTCAACATCCCCGAAACTTTGGCTTGCCCCCTGCTGCAGTTGTCGTCGAGATGAACCATTGTGAGATGGATACACAGGCGCCGGATCCGAAAGGACTCGCGGAGCATAGCACTTCTGGCTGTTTTCTCATCTATGGCTATTGTCCTTGAGATTGTGCCATGGCCCGGAGTCCTTGACATCCCTGTGCCAGGGGTGCTAGGATTCAACATCAACTGGAGCGGCATACCCGTAGTCATGGTGTTCTTCGGTCTTGGGTTCGCATACTCACTGATTTCGGTCGGAGCTATGTGGGCGGCGATAGCCTACCGCAATTTCACTGGAGCTGCGTTCAAGGGGCCGGCAGAGCTTTTTACCGTTCTAGGCCTGGTGGTGGCGAAGCTGGCGATGGCCAAGTGGAAACCCGGAAGGAAACTCTCGCTCGCAGCCTACACAGTGACTGCCTGCCTGTTCAGAGCTGTGGGCATGTATTTCACAAATATCCAGCTCCTTCCTGTATTCTATGGAATGCCGATTGAAGTAGCTGCCGTTGCGTCTACGCTCTATGTTCCTTGGAACATAGTTCAGGCAATCATCAACGTCGTTCTTGGTGGTCTGCTCTACTTCGCGATACCTGAGCGGCTTGCTACTGAAGCCGGTCTGGGTGACCAGGCAGACAGGCGTATCATCGAGGAACTGCCGCCAGACACCGCTGACGAAGGAGCACACGCCGAGCAGTAGGCTAACGAAGGGATGTGAGCAGAGATTTGGCCTCTTCGAAGCTTGAAATCATTCCAATAAGGGGTATTCGCATTGTCAAGATTGGCGATGATCTTCCGGCCTTGGTCGTTTCAGCGTTAGAGAAGAATGGTATCAGTCCCAAGCTCGGTGATGTCCTTATTGTCACGCACAACGTAGTGTCGATTGCGGAAGGGCGAGTGTTCTCTCACTCAAGCATAGTCCCGTCTGACAGGGCCAAGCGAATCGCTCAGGCCACAGGCCGCACCCCAGAGAAGGTCGAGGTCGCGCTTCAGGAGGCGAAGGAAGTGATTTGCGAATTGCCCGTTCTGATGACTAGAACAAAGCATGGAATCTTGACCGACTTCTCAGGTGTCGACCAGAGCAACGCCCCACTCGCCACGTACATCGCTCTCCCGGTCGACCCTGATGGAACCGCCCATCGCATACATACTGCTGTTACAAATCACTTCGGGGTCCACCTTCCAGTCATCATCACCGACACCCACGGGAGACCATGGCGGCTTGGTGCAGTAAACATTGCGATAGGTGTTGCAGGTATGTCTCCTTTCTATAGGAACGCAGGAAGAACGGACCTCTACGAGCGTGAACTGAAATCATCACTTGTGTGTCTGGCTGATGAATTGGCAGAGGCGGCAGAGCTTGTCATGGGCCAGGCAAATGAAGGGATTCCCGTAGCTATCATCCGGGGAGTGCAGTATGAGCCAGGTCTGGGCAATGCGACTAGTATACTTAGGAATGAATCGGATGACCTCTTCCAGAAGACTCGAGACTCATCGAAAGCCGAAGGTTAGTTCGGTCTGCATCTTGCCGATGCAGAGGTGACAGTCGTTCTGGCTAGTGTGCTGGCCAATGTACACGACTGGCTTCATCACAGAAACGCTTAGATTGAACGTTATCGGGTGAGTCGTTGGGTATTTTAGTGGTGAGCAACTCTGGCCGTTTTACAGGCCCAATTGTCTTCTCCGCCGCAGGAATTGGACTGGCAATCATCGGGGTCACATCTTGGGCCCTACGCTTCAACCATGATAGGCCGCTGTATGATCTTGTCAGGATTGTTCCCGGCAAGGTGCCCACAGATGCACTGGCAATACTAATCGCGGTTTTGCCGATATATGCCATCTTTTTCCTCCTGCTTACCGTTCCCATTGCATCACTAATGCTGTTCTTCAACAGACTCCTGAAGGCTCCATCGTTCACGCAGAGCATAATGAAGTTAGGCGAGCAGTTCAGCGGACGCGCAATGATCAAAAGAGCCTTCATGCCGGCTTTGTTTTCACTCTCCTTTGGAGAACTGATAGTCAGCCTG
The DNA here is from genome assembly GCA_003345595.1 of Candidatus Thorarchaeota archaeon. Taxonomy (GTDB): domain Archaea; phylum Asgardarchaeota; class Thorarchaeia; order Thorarchaeales; family Thorarchaeaceae; genus OWC5. The sequence goes on from PRDI01000064.1 coordinate 31,352, forward strand.
CTGCCCGGTTGGTTGTTCAATGACCCGGGCATAGTGGTTGGCGGCGGCGGGACCGTAATAGAGGCCATCGCCCCTCTCATGACCACCCTCGGAGCACTAATCGTTCTGCCCGCGGCACTGGCCTTCTATGCACCAACTTGGCTTCTTAATGACGCGGGCGTCGTGTCGCACCTGAAGCCTACGCTGCTCGAAAACCGTCGTCCTCCTGACACTGAAGGTGTCGGACGATGGTACAGCAACTTCATCAGCGGGTTCGCAATGCTCGGATTTCCCATATCAATGGCCTACCGGTACTTTTACCAAGCCTTCTTCATCATGGGTGTGCCTGTCACCCCGTTTACCGTGTTTCTGAGTGTCTTCTGGACTGTTGGTCTTCCTTTGTTGGTGGTGTCCTTCGTCGTTCCCATAGTCATGCTCAATGAGGTAATGCTAGGACGGACAACTAGGGCGATTCGGCGAGTTGCTAGATCGATGGGTGCACGTGATGTTGAGCCTGAACGGGTGAAAGAGGTTGGTCAGCAGGCTCCTCAGTGAGTTCTCCTACGACCTGCCTCGTCTGCCAAGGGGCCGACAAGAACACAACTGACTGCGGCTTGGACTTCTTGTCCACATGGATATAGCCCGACTGCGCTAAACACTTGGCAAGCCTCTGAACCTTTGGCTTCGTCATCCTCATCTTCTTTGACAACACATCGTAAGTCGAGCGCCCTTCTGTCCTTATGACGTCGAGCAGTCTGAACTCCGGGACGGTTAACAGGGCGGACCTTAGTAACTCGTTTTCTCTGCGGAGTGAGTTCTCATCGCCAGACAAGCTTCTAGCTACGGTGTCACGCAAGTCTAGAATCTCTTCCATCAGCGAAGCTCGCTCTGATTCGAACCTGCCGATGATTCCGTTGGACGCATGAATAAGCTCAGAGCTAAGGTCACACCCAAGCCCGTCTAAGGCCTCTCGAGAAGCCATCCTCGACTCGCCTATCACGCCGGCGAGGTCGGACGAGTCAAGCCATTGATTATTGACGAGCGATCCGAGCTGAGTGAAGTATGTGTCAAGCCTCTTCATCCATTGGTCCTTGATGTCTTGAAAGACCCCGGCTATCTTGAGCGTCAATCGGGCGGCCGCGTCATCAGATTTGCTCATTGAGATGTGTCCGTGCTTTCATTCAACATGAGTGCGTGTATCACACAGGTAAGACCGTACGGCGAGTTCATTCTGAGGACTTGGGCTCAGTTAGAGAGGCATTTACTGTGAGTGTGTCCAGTCTATCCACAAGGACAAAATCGAAGAGACTCCGAGTAACCCTTGACTTCGCGCCGCTGCCACCTATTCCTCTTCTTTCCCGAGTCTTCAGTCTGAAACCTGCATCAGCAAGCGCATGCGCCACTCTGTCGAGGTCGGCGACAGGTATCCTGCTCCTCCCTTCGCCCAGAGCAGACAACACAGAATGCCCATATGACGTAAGCTTGAGGTCGCTGATGTCTGCCTGGCCTCTGTCGAGTGGAATAACCACTGATTCCATTTCTTCCTGACGGAGATGTATGATTCGGTCAGCCAACTCTGGCTCGCCGAGGGCCAGCAGAGCCTGCACATCTATGAACAGGGTAGGTCCCATTCTCTTCACCTGAGACCGAATCATCCCAATCGCGCGTTGAAGGAGAGATTCTTTGAGTTTCGAGAAGTCTGAACCGCAGTCTTCCGCGGGAATCAAGAGAGTCGGGTCTCCATCGTATCCAGACAGATAACCCAGCCCAAAACCTTCAAGCAAGCCCTTCTGAGCGTGGAACCAATGCCCCGGCGCAACTCTCGACAGAATCGCATCCAGCCGTTTCCTCAGCTGTCCAGTCCCTGCCCGCTTCGCTTCTGACTCGTAGTCATAGGCGGTCAGCTTCGAATGGTGTACACATGTCATCCATCTCAGCACTGGAGGAATTATCGCCCGAGGAGCTGAAGTGATTGGATCTCGCATTTGCAGTGCTTTTGCTGCTGCGATGTACTTGAGTGCCGGGTCAACTCTCAGCTGTACGTCGCCCCTAAGCTCAACATGAGCCAGAGTATCCAGCCAGAACAGAGGAGAGACATCGAGCGTTTCAGTTTTCGCCCGGTTGTCACTTTCATGACCAACCCGAGGGAAACATGAATCAGTCTGATCCTTTTCGCGTTGCATCCTCCCAACAATGATTCTTGACAACTGCTTGCAGTCTTGCAAGGGGTACAGGTTCAGGTTGTCTATCGGGTTACCACTGAAGTCAAGTTGGCGGACTCTTGAGCACTGTGTCAAGGGAGTGACATCGAGGGTCGTGATACCATTGTCCGACAGGTCGAGTTCTTCCAGTGATGCACAGTGACTGAGAGGCCTGAGGTCGATTGAATCCAGCCTGTTCCCTCGAAGCGAGAGTGACTGTAGTCGTGGGCAGTGTCTGAGCGGCTCTAGGTCAACGGTATTTAGACAGTTGCCGTACAGCCAAAGTAGCTCCAGATCTTGGCATCCTGCAAGTGGGCTGAGGTCCACGCGGGCAATACCTACACCACCCAGGTATATCCTGTCAGTTGGCACTTGGACTGAACTCACTTCGTTGTTGCCATGCAGTGTAGCAAGCGTAACCGTGTCCAATGGGGAAACCTCAGGCGCAGACTTCGTGGATATATCCCGTCGGGGAAAGCAGTGCGGCCAACCCGAAGAACGTACAACCAACGCGACTCGATGGCCACGACGGCAGGTGAAACCTGCTACTCTCATGTTCTTTTATCCTTTGACACATATCTGGATGTGGGCAGAGAACAATACTGGCCGGCATGTGTGTGTCTGATTTCGAGTTAGCGTGCGTCTAGTAGTCCATTGAGAGATCGAACTTGAACCTACCCGGTGAATGTGGAATATCGATCACGGTCCAAACGATATTTCCGTCCGTGTCATACTGAACCTTGCTGCCATCGATGGTTAGCCTCAGTCTTTCTGTTCGCCAACGTCTAGGCACCAGAATCCGAAGGCGAATGCTGTCTGGAGAATGAATCGCATAGGAACCCCTGATCCTGGAGTCACCAACGGCGTACTCGAAGACCGGTGTTCGGACCTCGAATGCTGCAAAAGGAAGACCTGCAGGGAATGAGATCCCCTCAATGTCTGGCTCGACCATCATCTTGAGGAGTGCCAGCAGGTAAGTCGCATGGAGATTAAGGTTCATAACGGGGAAATCTGTGGTCGGGGTTGCGAAGTTGTAGTAGGTTTCTCCGGGTCGCTTGGAGTATGAGGCGTTGAATGCATCAGGCCCGCTCCATATTCCAGGCCACAGGTTGGGGTAAGCTTGTGAGTGGTGCTGCATTGAGTTCTTGACCAGCGACTGCCAAGCGAACTCCCGTGAGTACATGCTGCAACCCCAAGCCAGCAAAGCACTCATGGCTGGCCATGTGCCTCCATTGACGTCGCACCCTCTCTCAAGATAACCTGCAAGAGTTCTGTAAGGGGGGTAGACAAGAAACTGACCCCAGGCCGAGGTTTCGTCGAGTCTGCGAGAAACGGTGTGAATCACGCGCTTTGCCTGTTCTTCAGACAACACTCCAGAAATCAGAAACCAAGTCAGTGGCTCCAGAAAGATGCTCTTGTTTCCAATTGGCAAACCTGTGCCATCCCAGCCACGGTAGAACCAGTAACCGTTCCACGAATCAAGACAGGCTCCTTTCAGACTCTCACATGTTGCAGTCAGTCGCTGGGCTCGTCCCCTCTCGCCCCGCTTAGTGAGAAGCGAAGCGATTCTGGGCAGGATGTAGAGAGCAAATGCAGAGTTGAACATCGACTCCCCTTCACCGAGAAACCTGCGCCTATTCCTAACCATCGTTGAGATCCCGTCGTTCCAGTCGCCGTCGCCGGCTCGCAGAAGGCCATGCTCTCCCAGTCCGACTCGGTCCAGCAGGTAATCAAGGGCAAGAAGTATCCGCACATAAACAGACGATTCCAGTCCGGCTGACCTAGGATAGAATGGGATCCGTTTCTCTAGGAAATCGAAGTCGCGCGTCGCAAAGACATACTCTGAAAGCCCCCAGAGAAGAAAGAGGTACAGGTCAGATGGCCTACTGTGAACAAGGGCGCCCCCCAGCATACCGTACCCCTGGGTCATGTACGCCAGCTTTCCATCAGACGTCATCATCCGCATGACATACTCGAGCGTCTCTCGTGCAAGGTCAGGAGCTGTGTATGTTGCAGCGATCGAGAAGAGAACCATGTCACGCGGGGCTCCCTGCAGTCCCTGCAAGTAGTAGTAAGCACCACCTTGCGGCAGGAAATGGTTCTGGAAGTACTCATCGTAGAGGGCCGAGCTTCTGAGATAGTAGGAGTGCCATTTGGTTTCCCTACTAGTCCAGTCGTAGCTAGCGTCAGCGACCTTCATGTCTACGAGGTCTTCCTTCCATGCAGTGACGCAGTCGGACAAGAGTGGAAACTGGAGTGAAGACTCGCGAATAGGCGAGAGATTATGACGATACCTCTTCACAATGTCAGAAACCGCTTCCTCGGACGCATACCCAAACAGAAAGGACTGCCTGCTCGACTCTCCGGGTTTTAGAGAAGTCTTCAGGGAAAGACTCAGGCAGGGCTGGTCTCGACGAGTGAGAGGCCGTGAGAGGGTATCATCACAATGAGTATGGTGGAGTTCAGCCAGTAGCGATTTGACCGAGGTCTGTGGTCGCACCGACGGATCACTCAGGCAACTCAGAAAGAGTGACTCTGGATAGAAGTTCGCAGAAGCTGGATTGCCGCGTGCGGGCCGCGCTCCGACATACACTGGCTTGAGCAGGACTGTGCCTTCATCCAGCGTGTACCTTGTCTGGAATGCGAATCTTGACGAATGCGAGTCTCTGACTTGTTCAGGAGCAAAACCGATGAGATATTGTGCAGTCTTCAAAACATTGCCCATGACATTGAGCATGCGGCTTGGGCCAAACAATACTCGTTTTCGATCAGAATAGATGAGAGAGCCAATAATGCTGCGTAGGTTTACGCCCCAATAGTCTCGGAGGATGAACTCCTTGAGAGAATCGGAGTTGTTTACTATTGCTAGTTCGGACAGGACCACGGCATCGTCCGAACGCGGTGCAAAGATCACATGATCGAGAATCAAACCATTCTTATTGGTGACCTTTCGGAAGTAGCCAGTGCCAAAGACGCGGCGCATTCCTGTAGCGTGTTTCTGGGTCGAGTACAGATCACTCCAGGAACTCAGTCCATTGCCAGCGCACTGAATGATTACGATCCCACCAAACCCGAAGGGCCTCTTGGTGTCCCTCTTCACTAGCCACTGAGGGCCGCGAGAACCCTCCATGACCTCGACCGTACCATCATTATGTGCCAGAATGTTGAGGCGATCATTGCCCAGCTGGTGCCAATGGTCCCGTGACGAACCATAGGTTGTCGTGTAGGCCGCTTTAGGGTCTGATACGTGGTCACATGTGTATTCGTAAGCAGGAAGACCATACTCGTCTGTGAACCAGTGCCCGAAGTGGCCTCCGTCGGTCATCTTTGCGAAAAATGGCTGTACATTGGAACGTAATGAACCTTGAGTGAGGTGCATGCCTGTCATGGAACTGACGCTAACCATCTAGGAATCGCAGTCATAAACGCCAACGAACCCAAAGTGATCACAGGATGTCAGTCCTCAATCTGAGCTAGGGCTTTGGCCAGTTTCTGCTTCTCTTCAATGCCTGCCAAACGATGGATCATGATTCGTTGCGCCTGAGGGGAGCCTGCACCATGCATCGATTCTGTCAGGTATCCTACTGCGGCTCGTCCTAATGTGAGGTTTTCAATCAACCTGAGCATCTTGATCCGATTCACTGTTTCGACGCCTTCGGCGCCAGCCAAGTACTTCTCGATTATCGTTCTGGTCTGCGGGTTGTGCAGCTCACGAGCGCTCGGACATGTCACAAACAATCCGCCAGCTATATCCTGAAGCAGGCGCGCTATCTCGAATGGAAACCTGGTCACGTTTTGCTTGCAGACATTGGCCAAGAGAATGTCAACAAGGTAGTTACCAGCTGGGGTCTGAGTACCGCAGGCCGAGCAAGCCATGCCGCAGGCATAGAGAGTTTCGTTGAGATGAGTCATCTCTGTGATCTTGTCTCGAATGTGAGATGCTTGGAGAACGCCATTGTACTGCGCAATCGTTGCAGCAGCGCCGATGAGAATGTCGCCAACACCGACTTTGCATCCGCCGTAGCTCTGACGATGGTAGGCGGCAAAAGACTCTACGAGACGGGGAGTGAAGGTGGTTTCGCCATCCATGAATATCCGTTCGTTGGGTACGAATACATTGTCGTAGACCACCAAGCACTCTTGTCCCCCATAGACTGGGTTCCCGCAGTCGATGTCTCCTTCTGGGCTCACGTCAAGCCGGCGCTGGTCGGAGGACTGGCGTCCGTAGTAGTACGTGATACCATGAGCGTCTGCCGGAACCGCACAACAGATAGCGTAGTCATGGTCATCCTCACGCATATTGAGTGTTGGCATTATAAGATGCCCATGAGAGTTGATGGCCCCGGTCTGATGCGCTTTGGCCCCGCGAATCACCACACCGTCCTCGCGTCGCTGCACAACATGAACGTAGATGTCCGGGTCCACCTGCTCGGATGGGCGCTTGCTTCGATCTCCCTTAGGGTCAGTCATTGCTCCGTCGATTGTCCAGTCCTTTCCCTCTGCAAGCTTGACATACTCGATGAATCGTTCGTGATAGTTGGTACCGTGTTTCTTGTCAATCTCGTGAGTGGTCAAGAACACCGAATTGAGAGCATCCATACCCACACATCGTTGGAAGCAAGTCCCACACTTCTGGCCAATGAGGCGGAGCATCTTCACCTTGGTCTGCAGGTCCTCAGTGCTCTGGTGGAGGTGACAGAACCGATTGATTGTGTTCCCTGTCAGGATTGATTTCGCGGTCATCAGGTCGCGATACTGGGGATCGTTGGCAAGATCATAGGTCAAAGCGACAGAGTTGATCGATGCTTTGATGATGGGGTGGTCTACTGGATTGTCGACTCTCTCCCCGTAAAGAAACACCGTGATAGGCTTCCTCTTACGAAGACTCTCTCGATAGTCGTTGCCAGTCATCAATGCCAAATGCCATCACTTCCCATACGCCGACTGAAACGAAATAGGATTCGGGGTCCGTTTTGAACGTGATAGGTACTGCAGATGATGCTCTTTAGTGTTGCATTCTATACGTGTTCTGAACAGGCACACGAGTTGAGCTGCAATTCGACTCAGAATCGCGGTGCAATAACGGGCCTGATTGCCTGTTTCTTTGGGGCGCCAGCAGATCTTGGGTTAACTCTCTAACCTTTTTATCCTCTGGCGTTCCTATTACTGGAGGCAGTATTCGGTTTCAGATAACAGGACGTACTGACAATGGGATTCATTGTTGACTTGGCGCAAGACTGGCACGAGTACGAGAAAGCTTGGACCGCTTGCATGCAGAATCACTACTGGTTCAAAGAGCCGAGAATATTGGACTTCAGGAGAGACGAGGAGCTGGCTGAACAGGAGCAAGATTTCGGCCGCGATGACCGCGCGTTCCTGATCGCGCGGCGAGAGGGGTCTCAAGACATAGTAGGCGTCCTTGGACTAAAGGTCGCTGCACACAGTGGAGTGATAAGGCGATGGGAACCCTCTGTTGTCACCTCTGAAAGGAGTACTCGCGTCGGAGAGATTCTGCTGGCGGAGGGTCTCAAGCTGCTGGGAAAGAGAGGAGTCACGAATGTCACATCGGTGATGAAGTACCCAAAGGAGTTGGAGCGGGAAGTGAAGTGGTATGCAGACCTCTTCAAACGCCAAGGCTTCGAGATGCCAGTTCCGCCGGCTGCGCAACTCATTGCCGACCTCCGCGACTATCGAGTGGCCGAACGTTCTTCTCCAGGAGTCAAAATCGTCACCGCAGAGAAATACGATGACCAGAAACTTGCAGAGATCACAATCAAGGCGTTTACATCAACGCCCGAAGACAAGCGGATTCACGGCCGCTATCCTAGTGTCACCGTCCCGAGTGAGGCTCTGAGGACCATCCAAGACCTGAGAGCCGGCAGACTAGGTCAAAGCCCTCCCGAGATGTGGAAAGTTGCGCTTGTCGGCAATGACGTTGCGGGAATGACCGGAGCTTTCATCCGCGTTGAGCCGTATCAACCCAAAACGGGCGTGCTCGGTCCAGTGGGCGTCCTTCCCGAGTTTAGGAAGAGAGGTATTGGATCAACCCTTGTGATATCAGCCCTCCAGAGCATGAAGAAGCAGGGTTGCGAGTATGCACTGGTCAGCACTCCTCAAGAGAACAGCGCTGGCATAGCTACGTATGTCAGAGGTGGATTCTCTGACCTCTACAGACAGGTGACATTCGAACGAGTCCTGTCCAAGTGAATCATCCCTCGGCCTGTGTCATTGCTTTCCCCGTGGAAGTCCGTTGAGCAGACGTCATAAGTAATACACATAGAGTTGCAGACTGAACGCCGTTGCTGTTTCCTTCGGCATCATTCGTTTCACCCCAAGAACATGACAGATGTCATAGCGGCGACGATGAGTTGCTTTCTACATACTGCTGACGTACTTGATGTCTAATATCCTGGATGTCTTCCTCATACGAGATGAGAAAAGGATGCTGCGGGCCCGAACAGTTAATAGGATGACCATGGTCTGTGGATGCGCATAGCCTCAGTTGGAGAATGTAGGCTTTGGATCTCGCGGGCACACTTGTTGTTGTCGTTTTCGTGATCACATATGCAGCGATAACCTCGGAGAAGGTCAATCGCACTGCGATGTCGCTCACTGGAATGGCAATCGTGGCAATCATCCTGCGGATCCTAACAGGGACTACATTCGAAGAAATCACCCATCACATAGGATGGTACACAGTCCTTTTCGTCACGGGTCAAATGATTATCGTTGCTGTGTCGCGAGCTTCAGGTATGTTTCAATACCTTGCATTGGCCCTCGCCAGACCGACTCGCGGCAATCCACGCCGCCTCTTCATTACCCTTATCGTATTCGTGTTCTTCATCTCTCTATTCTTCGATACAACATCCACAATGGTGATCATCGGACCCCTGACGATTGAAGTGTGTAAGGCCCTGGGTATGGACTTCAAGCCTCTACTTATTTCAGAGGCCATAGTTGCCAACTACGCCTCCATACCGTCAGTGGTCGGGGATGTGCCCAACCTCGTAATAGCTGGTGTGACAAGAATCAACCCCGGATTCCAGTTCGTCGCTTTGATGCCGCTCTCCTTCATATTCCTCGCGTTATCACTGCCGCTGATGCTTCGCTATGCAGAGCGCTCTCTGGAAGGACAGGACTTCGCAAAGGCCGAAGAGCTGTTCAGGGTTAATCCCGCGTCACTAGTGCGGTCCCGCATCGAATTCTACATGTCCGTTGTGGCTATGATAGTCCTAATCTTGGCCTTCACGATAGGAGTTGCCGAGGGCGTGGAAGCTAGCTTGGTGTCGATTGGCATCGCTGGAGTGATGCTGCTCGTCACTCGACATGACGTCGACATGGTCCTGCGCCAGGTGGGGTGGGGCACGGTCTTCTTCATCATCGGTCTTTTTGGGATTGTTGCGGCTCTTGAGATTACCGGAGTCATCGCCGATATTGCCGCTTGGATGAGCACAGTCGTAGGAACGGACAAGGCACTAGCTACACTGTTCATGTTCTGGATTCCAGGGTTGGTGTCCTCTGTTGTCGACAATGTGCCGATTGCCGCTCTGTTGTCACCGCTTGCCGTCGAATTCGCAGCGATGGGCCCGGTGATCCCTCTTGCATTGGTTACTGGTGTCAACATCGGAGCATTCATCCTGCCCGTAGGCTCTCCTGCAAACATAATTGCCCTTGCGCTATCAGAAACCGAGGGAGACCCGATTGGCATGGTCGCCTTTGCAAAGGCAGCGACGCCGATTGCCATCCTCATGATGCTTGTGGGCACAGGCTGGTTGCTTATGTTGTCGTTCGTGTTCGGCTAAGATGATGACAGTCGATGATTCGCACAGAAGAAATTCCTTCACCATGATTGAAGGAGCAGCCACTCACGGGAAATGTCAACGCGCAATTCCTGAATGGTGCATTTGTATTCGTCAGACCGTGCGACCGCTCTCAGATTCGTTCTTGCGCGTTTGGGACTGTGTCTTCTTTGGAACACTCTCAATCTCCTCAAAGCGTCTACGCATACAGTCCTTGATGAACTCAGGAAATGAGGAGTATCCTAATCTGTACTCCTGGTTTTTCCTCTCCCACTTGGTCTTGAGGTCCTCAGGAATCTTGACACTAAGATGCCTTGTCACATTCATAGAAGCGTGAGGGTGTCGTGATAACCTTTGCCATCCCTCAGAAGGTACACTCAACGAAGATTCGATTTCTCGCTGGATGCTAATCACCTAATGCAATCGTTGTCAAGCCAAAAACCCAAAGGCAGATCTAGCTTGCCTTTCCGGTGCGCCCGCCTATATCCATGGCTCCCTTATATGGCAAACGCTAAAAGGAAGAGCACCCGGCTAGAGTGCAGACTGGACATCGCAGTACTGCGTGTTCAGAAGTGTAGAGTCGAGGATATTACTTACCAAGGAAGAGGTGTGTTCTAATGTCAGAACCCAAACGCTACTTCAAGGGAGATGATTTGGATAAGGCCATTGACTGGCTCAAGGAGAACATACAGAGTGCCGACGTCACAGTTGAAGTCGAAGGGACTCTGCTGGAAACGGGCGCAAAGGTGTCGTTTAGCGGCCTTGTAATAGACGCAGAGAATGGATTTGGCAAGACGGACAAAGTCATCGTCCGGCTCGACAAGAAGCCGCGGTGGACAAGCGAACAGATGGTAGCTATCGGAAAACCGGATGTCAAGAAAGATGATGCCGAAATCGCCACGGAAGAGGTGTTCTTCAGACTCAAGACAAGAGGCGAGCATCCGGCAAGAAGAGCGAGTCATGAGCCCGAGCACAGACGCACTACTCGTCGCAGTGAGCATCACGACCATCATGATGACTGATGATCTCATGTGAATGTCAATCTTGCCACAGCCTTCACGACTGAAAGTTGCTGGCGGAGTCACGTTTTGCGTCCGCCGCAACCTTTTCTTTTGGCTTGCCTTACTCTCGCAGCGTTTCCGTTTTGTCTGTGGATCAGAGGCACCTTACTCTGAGCAGGCTAGGCAACAGGCGCGATCGGCATTCAGCTGTCCTCATGATTGCGATGAACGTCTATCTCTTGATATGAGACCATGGTAGAGGTTGGGGGGTTGACTGAATGAATCTGCAAATGACCTCCCGAATGCCTTCGGGGTTATGGACAGATTTGAACACAAGTGCCGGTTCATTAGGACTGCCCATCTTGAAAACCCGAACATCTCCCATCAAAGCAGGTTTTTCGTCTGCACTAATCGAGGTCTGAACGGACAGAATCTCGTCATAGAATACCCGAGTGGTTGTCCTTGTTATGATTCCTCTGCGGATCCTTAGGTTCCATGTAGTAATGATGTAGAGCGTGAACCTTCTCTTGACTTCAATCAACGTGACAATAACAGCACCAGTAAACAATGCTGTCATTCCGAGGATCCATGCGGGCATGTCTTGAATCACGAATCCCGCCGCCGTTGTCACATTCGACAGGAGCCCAATCCCTGATACAACTCCCGCGATCACGTAGTAGATGAGGAATGCGGCCCTCTTGGTATAGATGATTGAGATGAGTTTCTCTCTCTTCTCGACGGGAAGATCACAGACAGGCTCTGCACCAGTCATCGAGGCCACGTGACAAAGGCCTATCGGTCATTCTTAATAAGTTGCCGTCGGGGATTCCTAGCCAAAGCGCTAGGATTTGCCGTCGACAGCCGCCAACGGAAAAGAAGAAGGTGCCCGGGAGTGATCATACCGGGCATCAACTGATGACATACTGTTAGGGCTCATAGGACTCGGACTGAACTCAGGAGGGATATATTTCCCATAGCGTGTCACATGCATGTACGACGTGATTGATGAGCTGCTGCACTTCCTGAGAGGTGAGGTCAGTGTCGTTGGTTTCTGAGATGACTATGATGTCGTCGTCATTATCAATCCCATACTTGACACCATTGGCCTTCCAAGACTCCTTGAGCATGTCGTAGAGGAACTTCTGCTTCACAGACTCCTCAACCTGGTTTACGCTAGTGAATGGAGCAACTATGTAGACCCACGACTCGTCATTGTTGGTGACGATCTTCACCTTGAGGTCCTCGAAATGATCTGTCTTCCAACGCATCGTTATGACTTTCGGGTCTCGGCTGTACTTTATCCCAACACTCTTCAGCAAACCTTCAACAGTGTCCAGAATGGCCATCACGAATACCTCTTGGAGGTGGTTTCCTCCGACGTTGTATATTAACATGCTTGGGATGGGCCAATCCTGCCATACATGTGGCTCGTGCGTGGGTCCTCGACTGAATAGGTTGTGAATCCTTATATCGATTGGTTCGGAATGATATACTGTGCCCCAATTCTGGGGAAAAGAGCGCCGAGGTCGGAGTATGCAGGATCTTGCTGCACTTGCAGTGCTGATGTGGCAGGTTTCACTTGGAATCTTCCTGTTTGGGCTGTTCTACACTTTCGGCTTGTTCGCACTTGGTCACGTCTTCTCGGTCATTGGAGAGGCTGGAGGAGAACACGAAGTTGACCACGACATAGACCACGACATAGACCATGACATAGACCACGACATAGACCACGACATAGACCACGACATAGACCATGACGTAGACCATGACATAGACCATGACGTAGACCATGACGTAGACCATGACGTAGACCACGGTATCGATCACGATGTCGACCATGATGTTAGTCATGATGCGGATTATGGCGTCGACCAAGATACTGAGACTGACCATGATGTTGGCGTGGAGCACGATGTAGAACATGGGGGCGAGTCAGGTTTCTTCGAAACGTCAGGCGGAGCACCAATGGGAGTTACGATCGGCACATCGCTCGTCACGTTCGGGTTCTTTGGCGCTGTGCTGTACTATGAGGGGCTTGCTCTGCCGCTTCCGTTGAAGGCCCTGCTACACATTTCTACTACCGTGCTCATCGTCTACTCAATTCGGGCACTTCTGTCAAAGGTGCTTGTAGAGTCGGGTTTCATGATTCAGCCTCGTCACATAGTCGGCCATCAAGTAGAAGCGGTTTCTACAGTCAGAGATGACTTTGGCGAGATACGAGCGGAGACCGAAATGGGCCTCAGGCGTTTTCTGGCCCGGCCGTTTGTGAAGGGTGGGTTGTTCCAGAAGGGCACTACCCTCTATGTGGTTTCTGCGGACGAGAAATTCGTCTACGTTGATCCTAGAAAGGACGTTGCCCGCTCGCAGCAGAAGCAGAGTGGTAGAGCCGGACCCGACGAGAAGAAGTAGAGCGGCTTGTCGCTACTTGCACGCTAGTCAACTACCTCCGTTTCCGAGTTCCCATGTGATGTTGTCAGTCACAATGATATTACGTTCTGACGAAGCGGCTCGGTAACGGGACCAATGCTAGATTACGCCAAAAAGACCTGCAGAAGTCTATGCCATTCCTGCGCAGCTTTATATCTTTTTGATTCGAGCTGTTCTCAGTGCGTCCGGTCTGCATGACCTAATAATATCCCGGATGCTCAGAGCAGGGGATTGCCATGTCCAACATGGTTGATGAGGCAGGGTTGCTTGGCACCGATGACTTGGTTGAATGGGTCTCATTTCGACAGAATGAGGCCGAATGGGACCAAGACCAGGGAGGGCAGTGGACCAGGGGGCACTGAAACCAACAACAAACGGATGTCGGCTAAGATATGCAAGATGTGTTCAGCTGGATATGGCAGAATCCCGCAGTTTCTATTCCAATCTTCGGGATTCTGGCTCTTCTTCTACTGTTGCTCTACATCAAGAAGTACGTGCGCATTTACGACCCAAATATCTTCTATGTGCATCTCCGAAAAGGGAAGGCCAAGAAGCAGGGCGAGGGCGGCATGGTCATCAGAGTGCCGTTCTTCGATAGGATTCTCGCTGTTGACAGGACAGTTCAGCAGCTGAACATCAGTGCAGAATCAGTGCTCTCCAAAGAGAAGCAGAAAATCAAGCTCAACGCCGTGCTTCAGTGGCAGGCGGAGAACGCTATCGCGACGATAAACAACGTCAAGTGGAGCGAGATACCGCCAAGACTGACCGCAATCATTGAGTCTGTCATACGAACAGCGTGTGCTCAGCTATCTGTTGAAGAGATACTGATGGAACGCCAGAAGATCATTGAGGCAATCAAGAAGGAGCTCATAGACATCGTGAGCGAGTGGGGGCTCAAGGTCGTCACCGTCGAAATTGTAGATGTGACAGTTGTAAATGACTCGTTCCTGCGCGACATGGCAAAGCCCCGTGAAGCAGAGATGCACCGACTGGCACAGATTGCGCTCATAGATGCTGACCAGTCCACAGGCACTAAGGACATTGAAAGGACTCGAGTACTTCGTGAGAAGGAGATTGATCGGGACAAGCTAGTTGGTGTCCAAGAACAGGCACAGATGAGGGCTATCCAGGAGTCAGAGAAGCAACGTGAACAGAGCGTTCTGGAGATCGAGCTCCAGAAGGAGCTGATGAGGAAACGCTACGAGAAGCAGCAGGCAGAAGTCGAAGCCAGCAAGTCGTTAGAAGTGGCGAAGCTGCTCGCTGAAGGTGAGCGGGAGCGCAAGGTTAGACAAGAGGTGGAGGTAGATGCACAGCGCATCCTACGGGAGGCTCAGGCTCATGCTGAGCAGATCACTATGGTCGCAACGGCTGAGGCGGAAAGAACCTTGAAGGTCACTAGCGCTCAAGCGGAAGGTATCAAGAAGACGCTTGCGGCCGCGAGAGACTACACACCACAGGCCTTCGCAAGGGACTTCCTGCAGATGCTGCCGGAGATCTATGAACACGTCAAGATTGGTGACGTGACTCTGTTTGGAGGCGGCGGCGGTGCCGCAGGAGATGGCGGCGAGAGTACAGGAAGCGGCGGAGGAGCTTTCGGCGTCTATGGCAACGTCTTGCTGCCAATGATGCTGATGGCTCGGATGATGGGCTTCGACTTCAAAGGCCTGATGAAGGGCGCTCTTGGACAGATGGCCACTGTCGAGGATGAGGGGGATAAGTCGAAGAAGGCGTGATCCGTAAATGGGTCACCCGTGGGCCCACAGGTCCGGGATGATAACCCGGCTCGTGGGCCCTTGCACCGGTTGTTTGAAGTCAACTGCGCGTATCGATGGCAACCGTTTCAATAGCTGCTCTAAGACTTATATGGCTCTCCAGTAAACTGCATGAAGGCGTTCCTGTGACCATGAAGCTAAAGGAGGTTTCAAGGGTGCAGCTCCTGTCGGAGGCTTACAGTCTTTATGTGAGACAACGGCCTCAGGGGAGTGCCCAAGTCTTCTCCTTGGACTATGCTGACAAGCTCAAAATCTACGATACATCAGGTTCCGTCAAGTCCTCCACCAATTGGAGTAGTAAGGTCCGCTGCATTGCTGTCGGTGATGTTGAGGGTGAGGGGGACGACGCTCTGGTTGGAGGCATAGCGAACAGGGTGGTTGTTGTAGATCGTGTGGGAAAGCCAATATGGAAGATTGAACTCGAAAGTGATGTTGTCGGCTGCGATGCGCGCGATGTCGACGGGGACGATGCCGCCGAGATTGCTGTTGCCCTGGAGAACAAACGGATCATTCTTTGGAACGATGACAAGACAGCCCTCTTTAGCCGCGTCATGGATAATCCAGTTGCAGACATTTGGCTTGAGGAAATGACAGGAAGCCCAGAACTGGAAGTGGTGGTAGCAGATCGCAAGGGTAACCTCGTTATCCTGACCGCGGCCGGGTACGAAATAAGGCGTATGAAGCTCGGAAACGATCTGAGAGTCTTTGCTGTCTTATCCTTTGGCAGCAGGAAGCTTTTCGTGACTGGAGAGAACTCAAATGCACTGAAGGTGTGGGATATCGACGGGTCTGAGACAGGGTCAATCGAACTCTCCGGGAAACCTAGAGCCCTTGCCACTGGGTCACTTGGTGGCATTTCAGACATGGCTTACCTTGTCGTGAGCACAGATGACAAGAAGCTCAGCTTCTGGCAAATCCAAGACACAGACAAGCCGAGTAGACAGGAAAAAGTGACACTCCAGCAAATGGAGTCAACGAGAACTACAATCTACAAACGTGCCATCAAGTGTGGCAATTGCGGTGCACCCGCCTTGCCTGAAGCCAAGAGATGCGGATCGTGTGGGGCCATCTTGGAGATCTCGGCAGAGTACAAGATTGAGGAGTTTGTGAAAGAATGCATCGACTCCGTCATGTCTAGACATGAGAGAATCAAACTGAAAGACCTGGATCGCATCCTGAGAAGGACACTGCCCAAGCCAGTGCCTTACAACTTGCGGATGAATCTTCAGACAATGATTGAAACGGGTGACATTGATGGCTACATCGAAGGCAACACGTTCGTCCGCGCCCAAGAGACCGAACTGCGGAAGGAGGATCTTCCGACCACGGAGGCCGTCGAAAACATACCCGACGTGCTTATGTCTCTCCTTAAGGGGGAGCAGAGATTCGAGATTGACGTTCTTGAGAGTAGGACAGGCGTTCCCAGGAAAGTCTTGAGGCATACCTTGATGATACTTCTCGGGGAAGGGCTTGTTGAGGGCTACTTTTCAGGTGATGAATTCGTGCTTAATCAAAAACAGGACGCGCAGGAGTTCGTTAGAAGGCTGGAGAGTGAGCTGACGGAGCTGAGTAGTTGAAGGTGAATGAGATAGCACGACAGAAGCTTCGCGGTGCGTCGACAAGTATAGGGGTGGACTAATGGACATCAGTAAGAGAATCGTTATCACGTTCGTGACAGTCGCGTTGATTCCAATTCTGGTCATGTCTGGGCTCGCAGCATACACCATATACAACGTATCGAGCGAGAACGCCAGTGATGCTGGTGACGCTCTGGAAGCCGAAGAGAAGGCCAACCTGGAAAGACTGGCCAATGACACAGCACTGTTCATAGAGGAGAGTATGCAGAGCTATATTGACGGCGTCTACATTATGGAGAAATACTGCGAGGACCTCTTTAATGGACGCATCAACGCCAGTCCACAGGAGTCCTACTACTGGGATTATCTGCTTGAACTGTCGGTCAATGGCCGTAACATACCGGGTAGGCACTATGATCCGGCATACGAGTATGTGCTGGACAATGGCACAATAATGAGTCCGGGTTATGTTTCGTTTGACGTCAGCTGCTACTACATGCCACGTCCGTTTTTCCCAAATCCGGCTGACCCATTTGACCTTGATCCGGTGACAGAGTACTATCTCAACGTGTCGAGCAACATGGACAACATTTTCAGGGCACTCCATCAAATGAATGGTGACTACATCTGGTTGTACATTGGGATCGACCCTGGCGTGTGCGGTGCCCATCTCTTCAAGAACTATCCTCATGACACGTTGCAGTACTTCATGCTTGATGAAGCAGGCAATCCTATCCCTCC
The DNA here is from genome assembly GCA_003345595.1 of Candidatus Thorarchaeota archaeon. Taxonomy (GTDB): domain Archaea; phylum Asgardarchaeota; class Thorarchaeia; order Thorarchaeales; family Thorarchaeaceae; genus OWC5. The sequence continues at coordinate 48,849 of PRDI01000064.1, forward strand.
TGAACAGGACTATGACCCACCTGAGGAAGAGTGGTACGATAACGCTGCGGCTGTTAGCATTGCTAATTCGAGCATGGCATTCACTGGTCCCTACGGCGATCCATCGACGGGTCTGGTGATATCCATGGGAAGGCCAGTGTACTACGACAATGGCACTCTCATAGGTGTCGTTTCTGCTGACGTCACGTTGGACACCGTCTTGGCAAGTGTTCTAGACATCCGGGTGCTAGAGAGTGGTTACGCATATCTACTCCGGTCTGATGGTGGCGTCATTGCGCACCCCGATTTCGCCCTTGAGGGACAGACCATATACGATCTTGAGTTTGCAGCGGATTCCCTTTCTGAGAAGGAAGCGTTCGCCATTATCCTTGATACCGTTCTTGACACTGGTTATGGTCAGAACACATTTACGAAGAATGCAACGCAATGGCTGGTGACTTTCAAGCAGGTGCCGAATTCTGGCTTCCTTTTGGCTGTGGTCGTTCCCAAGTCCGAGGTGATTGCCCCGGCACAAGACGTTCTGTCACTGGTCCTGACTCAGACAACCTACCTGACACTAGTGCTTGGCGGCGTGCTGGCTGTTGTTGCCGTCATGGTCGGTGTTGTATCATACAAGCGAGGACGCTCAGTGACAGAGCCCATCAAGGAGATGACGCGCCTCGTCGAGAAGATGGCGAAGCAGGACTTCACGAGAAGCATCACTACCACAGGCTCAATGTACGAAGAGATTGGCACAACGGTAGATGCGCTCCTCAGCTTTCAGGAGGCGTGTAGATTCGGTAATCAAGCTTTCATTAGAGGTGACTTGAGCCGCGCGCTTGCGAACTATCAGAACCTTCTCGAAATCAGCAAACGGCTTCATATCGAAGTCGGCGAACAGACCATGTATCTGAACATAGGCAACGTCTTCCGACAACGAGCTGACATCAACAGTGCCCAGGAGTACTATGACAGAGCGCTCTCAATTGCCAATACACTGCTTGAGAGGGCAAAGGCAGATGGGACAGATGAAGCGGATGCCATGGATAGGATTGCCTCTGTTTATCACAACATGGCCCTGCTGGAAACGGACCGCGGAGAGTACGACAAAGCGATGTCTAGACTCGAGGACGCAGAGGCTGTCGATAAGACCCTTGATAACAAGCGCGGCTTGGCAAGGCGTTATGATGCAATGGGCCTAGTGATGATGAAGCAAGGACGCTACAGCCAGGCGAGATCACGTTTCGACGATGCAAGGAAGCTCGCTTCAGCCGAAGGATATGACAGAGCTTTGGCTTACATCGGTTTTCACATGGGCGAATTTCATGTGAGTCAATCCGACCTGAACAAGGCGAAGGCTTCATTCCTGCAGGCAATCGAACTGGCAGAAAGGACGGAGGAGTTCTGGCTACAGGTGTATTCCATGCAACAACTGGCAGACGTGTATGACCAGCTGGATGAACCCAGTCACGACATCCGGAGGAATGCTGAGAAGCTCAGAAGATCCATCCAGTTCAAGAAGAGTGTAGTCTTCGTCATCGACTACTCTGGCAGCATGCGCACCCAAGACAGGATAAAGGCGGCAGTAGAAGGAGCAAGGGCGATATTCGAGAGTCAGATCAATCCACAGGACGAGGTAAGCATTATCACATTCAACATAGCCCTCCAACAGGTACTTCCCCTGACCAAGAAAGGAGAATACCGAGATCTGAAAGAAAGCCCAGTCCATCGTGCTCTCGATTCAATCAGATACCCCAACTACTCGACGGCATTCTACGACGCACTCGGAAAAGCTCTTGAGGATCTCAATAAGATTGAATCGAGCGAACATAGGTGGATTATTGCCCTGAGCGATGGGCAGGATAATAGCTCCAAGACATATTCTCTGGACGCTCTGAAGGGCATAGTCACAGAGAAGGACAGACAAAGCAAGAAGAGGCCTCTTACCATCGAAGGTTTCATACGAGACAATCACCTTGATGTGAATCTCATTATCATCGGGGTAGGAGAGGAGCTGAAGAAGGAGATTGACAAGGACGTTCGTTCTCGTGTGTCTGGCAAACGAATGGACTTCGAAGAACTGCTAAGGTCTGTCTGCGAGTCGATTCCTCAGGGACAATACCTCTCCGTAGTCGACAGCCATGACGTTCAGCTGGACATTGAGAAGGCATTCAAGCAGATCGGGGTCCTGATGGCCCAACTAGAAGTGGGAGGAGCAACTGATGATTACTAGGAGGCGGGAGTGAAATGTCGATCACACGCAAGAAAGGCAGTTTCCGAAGAAACGTAATTGTGACTTTCATGTTGATCTCAGTCCTCTCTCTGGCGGCCACAGGCGCAGTCGCGCTGACCTTCATGAATCTTATTGGTGGGTTGACCACCGACGAGAGCTCCCAGGCGCTTGAAACCCAGATTGAAACAAACATCGAGCTGACTGCTGAGAACAATGCTCAGGTCATCAGACAGAAGCTTTCCAACGCAGAGGCAATGGTCAGTGCCATGGCTGAGGAGTGTGAAGCCCTGTTCAAAGATACGTCAACATACCAGCCAAGAAATGTGTACTATGACTACTTCTATGAGTATCCCTCGCCCGGCCTCTATCCATCGGACACACACTTCGAGGCAGGATATGGCATCAATGTGTCCTGGAACTATAGCAGCTGGTACATCCCCGGTTCCTACTCTGGCAACTATGAAACATACAAGACAGCGAATGCTGAGAGGCTTGGCAGAGCATCGAATCTTGACATCATTTTCAAGGGCGTTCACGATAGGGCCTCTGAGTTCAGGTGGTTGTATTTGGCGTTTGAAGACGACCTCTTCATCAACTACCCCGGTAGCATTGTGGGCGGAACGGATACGGAGAGGAACAATCCACTAACACAGTGGCATTGCAGTGAAGATGACTGGTATCAGACCCTCCGGGCAGGCAACGGAAACATGTTGTTCGTTGAACCGTACTACGACCCCATCGAGGGAGTTCTTCTGATATCGATGGGTAGAGCAGTCTATGACGGGGACGGGTTCTTGATGGGCGTGATAGCTGGCGACATCACTGTGGAAGACATCAGGACAAAGATACTGGACGTACAGGTCCTCGAAACCGGTTATGCAGCTCTCTTAACCGCTGGTGGCGACATCGTGGCACATCCCGAAGTCGAAGATGAGGATTACGCATTGTATGGTGGAAACCTGCCTCCGTTGACAGATTTCGAAGTGAACATCCCCGGCAACACTCCTGCTTTGACGACTGCACAGATGGCACAAATCACGTCAGGGACAACAGGTACAACGGAATACCGGCGGAGCGGGATTGATCTTCTTTTGGCCTACACCCCAGTCGGCGTGGGAGGATACATCTGCATCATAGTAGTGCCCATTGAAGAGGCCAAAGCCGCAATCCCGGTGCTCGAAAGCAGGATTCAGACCGCAAACATCCAAGCGATTCTATTCATGGGGACGATTACGGTCGTGGGGATTGTTGTTGCAGGTTTTGTTGCAGGCGGCATATCAAGTCAGGTCACGAAGCCCCTACAGTACCTGATGGGTCTCGCTACGAAGAATGTCACAGCGATGATAAAGCAAGAACGACTCGACACGCAGGATCTACAGGTCGACAGACAGTTCATAGCGAAGGATGACGAGATCGGCGAACTGGCCAGAGCCTTTCAAGGTATGCTTGACACGATGCGAGAAGACGAGAAGCAGTAGGTTCTATACAACTGCAGGAAGTGATGTAGCTGGCTACTGGTGATTGGTCACTCGAGAAGTCAAGGCTCATCTATGGTGTGGCTAGAAACGACCTGCACTTTCTGGACATAGCCAACAATGGAGACCTCGTACTACGGCTAAGAGGCCAGACCATTACATTCGACGAGATTACGAAGAGGGTCAAGGTCGAATATAGCAAAAGAGAGGACTACACATCATCATTTACTCTCCGCATCCCGCAGCTGATTCAGCATCAGGTACTGAAGCTGAGAGCCGCGTTTGCCAATGCGATGCGAAATCTGGACTACCAAGGAGCCTTCAGGGGCGTCTATCCTGTGAAGGTCAACCAACGAGCCGATAGCATAGTCCCTATCCTGGACGTGGATTCAGAATATGGACTCGAAGTCGGGACCAAAGCAGAGCTGCTTCTTGTGAAAAAACTGACGGCCAATCAGAAGCATAGACTGATCATATGTAACGGTGCGAAGGACCCTGAGTATCTGGACATGATAAGTCGATATTCTGAGGAGGGATACGATCTTCACACCTCGGTAGAGTCCAGCCATGAGGCCAGACTGATAACCGGTTTGTTCGAACCAGAAAGGACGAACCTGATTCTTCGATTGAAACCCTACGTGACAGCTCGTGGTCGGTGGTCACATTCAGCGGGCAGGGAATCGAAGTTCGGCTTGAGCATTCATGACCTATTCGATGTCATTGAGCTGCTCAAGGAACAGGGCTTCCGGGACACCGTAAGAACAGTGCTTGGACACATAGGGTCACAGGTGGCAGCTATTGAGGACTTCCGTCCGTTCGCTGCTTACCTAGCTCATGCGTTTTGTGAAATCAGACGTGTTGGCCTTAGGAATCTGAAGACCATCGACTTTGGTGGGGGGCTGCCGACTGACTACACAAGTTCGTATCCCTCAGATCTTATGGATCAGTATGCGTCCATGATCATCCAGGGTGTCAAGGATGAGATCGGCGTCCACTCTCGAGGCGGGGTCACACCAGACATCATGGTAGAATCGGGACGGAGTCTTACGGCACCTGGGTCGTTGATTGTTGTTAAGGCAACAGAGGTCCGTTCGCTCTTTCCAACAGATGTGGAACTTGCGGAAGAGGATGTCCGCGAGAGAAACACATGGAGCGTTCGGATCAGGAACTCAACATCGGTCACAGAGCTTGTAGAAATCTGGAATGAATTCTTGGCATCAAAAGCGGCACTACCGAAACTCTTGGACGAGCTTCGTGCACGGGAGAGGCTAATAGGTGACCTGAGGTCCGAACTCCGTCAGCAGCTCGCACGCCTTGTCGCGAGGACGATGAGGGCAGATAGCTTTTTGGAGACCATCTGGAGTCCGGACTATATCGTGATCGGGAATTTCAGTGTGTTCAACTGCGCTGCCGACCACGTCCTTGCGAACCAGTACTTTCCCGTTTTGCCAATAAGGGACTTGCATGTCAGGCCTGAAACCACAGTTCGATTGGTTGACATCACGTGTGACTCTGATGGAGAGATATCTGAGTTCCAGAGAAAGGGCGTCGATGAGATGTGGTTGACCAGAGACTACAGGCCCGTTGCTATGCCTACGCAAGAGATTGGGATAGGCATACCTGTCGGATACATCAAGAACGTGGAGGAATCGTACTTCGTCATAGCCCTGACGGGGGCCTATCAAGACGTCATTGAGATGGATCACAATCTGCTTGGCGATTTGCCAGACGTCATCATTCATCTGACAGATGATGACAAGTGGTGCATTACTTGGGCCACGGGGGCTGAGTCAATGGCGAAGATACTGGAGCGCATAGGGTACAGCGAAATGGGCGACCGTAAGGACCCATACATGTCAGACCGGAAGCAGTAGTCTAGTTGGGTATAGGAGAACGGAAGCTTGCATCAGGACGTTTCAAGTGAAGGTGTGCGAAAGTCAGGCTAGGTTCCGCAAACTCAGCACCACTGATTCTCTGTCCATTCGCTCACTTCAAACGCTTGACTAGCCAAACTATCTTGGTTCCGTCTTCCTTCATCTCAAGAATCTGATTGCCTGTGCGCTCGGCCCAAGCTGGAAAGTCCTTCTTGGTCCCGATGTCTGTCGCGATGACCTTGATCACCTCTCCAACCTTGATCTGATTCACCAACTTCTTCATCTCAAGAACAGGCATGGGGCATCTCATCCCACTGGCATCCAATGTCTTGACCACAACGGTATCTGTCATGCTAGGTTCCTCACTTCCGGCCGGGACTCCTAGGTTTTATGCATTACCATAGGTTCTCACGACGCACAATTGCATCCATTTCGACATGCTTATCTAAAGAGTTCAGGGCCGATTTCATTAACAGGTGATTAACTATGGCTTTGCTGCAACTGTTTCTGCTCGTCCTGTTCGGCCTTGGCATGAGCACCATGTTCTCGGGATTCATGCTGGCAAGACGGATGGGCATGTACCTGATGACGCAGGTCATGACATTGATGTTGGCGATGTTCGTGGGGCTAGGCGCACTCGTTGTGGGGCTCTTCCTGCCGCCGACAGTGCCAGCAATGTTCGATCTGTTGCACATCCTGCTCCTAGTTGAGCTAGTGCTGATCCTTCTGGCTACGTTGATGGAGTTTGGCCAAGCGCTGCCAATCCTCCTGAAGACCATGCAGGGCGGGCCTATTCACAGTGCCCACATTACAAACTTGATTGTGACTCTGTTCTTCACTCTAGGGCTAGTCCTGTACTACACGGAAATCGCAGTGATCTAAAGTTGGGGTGATCGAGAAATGGCAAGTATATACATCGTTGGGCAATGGGGACCTGAAGCCGCAGAGCGTTGCTATGGACCTTTTGTCACTGCAACAACTGCACAGGCTCAGGATGTCGAGGCTAAGATCTTTCTCATGATGGATGCCGTCTATCTGATGAAGAAGGGCATTGCTGAGAAGATAAAGGCACCAGGGTTTCCACCACTGCCCGATCTCATTGACTCGTTCCTGGACGCGGGTGGAAAGATAGAGATCTGTTCCAACTCAGCCAACTTCAGGGGTCTAACCGAGAAGGACTTCAGGGACAAGAGGATTCAGATTGCCGGTGCTGCCGCCATGATCAATGACGTGCTGAAACACGACAAAGTGATGTTCTTCTAGTGTCAAACCAACAGGTGAGCAGGATTTCTCCTTTGGATTCTGCATGGACTGGAATCTGAATGGGTTCCAGTCCCTCTCGTTTTTTTCGCTCTATCTGATAGGCAACTATCGTCATTGATCAGCGATTGTAGGGATAGCATGGCTTCACCATTAACCCCATGAGGGCTGTCCTCAGCTGGTCATCAGACACGAATCCTGAAACCTGGTGATCCCCACAGAGCCTGATTAAAGGGACGACTGGTACATCATTCTCAGAAACACTAACAGAGGGGTCATCTACGTTGACAACCTCTACGCTCCGAGACGGAAGGCCAAACTCTTGGACCAGCCCCATCAGTATCTCAAAGGCTGGTTCACAAAAGAGGCAGTGATTGGACTTGTAGAACGTTATGCAAGAGTTCTTGCCGCAGGGCAGGTCCAAGGGTTCTCTCCAAGACGGGACTACCACAACGAACCGAGCCCCCTCCGAAGCCCTGCCTTTAACACGGTCTTCAACCCAGACTTTCCCACCTAGCTGTTTCGTAATGGCGTCAGCGACCGTGAGACCCAGCCCTCGACCTACTATCTGAATGGTAGGACTCCCGGTGCGCTTGAAGATGAATTCCTTTAGAGAGTCAGGGATCCCCGGGCCTTTGTCCAAGAACTCGAATCTTACGCTATCACCATGGTCGCTTTCTTCACATTGTACTTCGACCTCTATGTCATCCCTCTCATCATGCATTGCGGAATTGTGGACGATGTTGAAGAAGACAAGGTCGAAGTACGTATGTGCCGCGACGTAGAACTCACCCGGCTTCAGGTCACTTCGAAGAGTAATCTGTTTCCATGGGAAGTCCTGTCGAACCGAGCTGATTGCTCTCTGCAATGAACCAAAGGGATCAGTTTTCTCCTTTATGGGGGGGTTCTCATGCACTGCCATCAGCAATCGAAGGTTAGCTACCATCCTGGCAGCGCGTTTCACATTCCATGTACTCTGTGTTACGAGAGGCCTGAGGTCACCGGGAAAGTCTGGCGACGCTTCGATGAGCCCCAGAGTGAAGAGAAGGGTCTGGTTGCAGTTGTTCAGATCGTGGGTCATGACCTCAAGATAGAGATTCGCGCGTTCCCTCTCGATGCTTTCTTGCTCCTCTGCTTCCTTCCTGTGAGTAATATCGATGACCATGAGAGCAATAGTGGTGGACTTGTCATCCTCAGGCAGTACACTGGAACTGATGCTTACCCATACGCTCTCCCCGTCTGCGTTTCGCAGCCTCATTTCCCTGTCCTTAATACTGTGACCTTCCAGCACCTCTGATATGAGCTGCCTTGCGGTGTCTGTGTCGGTTGGGTCACTCGGCAGAAACGAAGTGATGCCTCGACGTAGCAGCTCATTCTCAGGGTAGCCTAGGAGTCTCTCAGCGGCGCTGTTTACTCCTTGGATGATGCCACGGGGACTCAGAGTGAAATATGCGATAGGTGACGACTCGTACAGCTTCTTGTACCGAATCTCAGACTGCTCCACAGCCGCCTCTAGCTCAAGCTGTTGGTCAATGTTTCTGGCAACAACAACAATCGCGGGTCTACCATCGAAGATGAAGTCTGCAGTGCTGACCTCGACGTTGAGTGGAGCGTTCTTTCCAGTGAGGAAACGGGCTCGAAAGCTTGAACGACTCTGCTCACCGAAGGCGAATCCCTCTTGCTTCTCTTGGAACAGATGTGTCGCGACAGGATCCAGAACGGACTCAAATGCGGCCCCAACGAGGTCAGACTCGTTATATTCGAGCATCTTTGCTAAGGCAGGATTGATCATTACTATTCTGCTGTCTTGCACTACAACGATCCCGTCGTTGGCCATGTGAATAATATCGTAGTACCTACT
>PRDI01000065.1 GCA_003345595.1 Candidatus Thorarchaeota archaeon
GCGGATCACTGAACCTCTGGATACGACCGAATCGATTTTGCCGCCCATGAGTTCACCGAAGTCTTCAATCCTTTTGTTGATGAACGTGGCTCTCTGGAGTCTTTCGTAGTTTGCAAGGGCATAAGAATCGACTCTCTTTCTGCGAAGTTCCTTGTTCATCTGGCTGGCTATGATGTACGCTTCAGGCAGTTCTATACTCATTTTGATCTCGGAGTGTGACTCTGCAAATCAGCTATATCTCTTCTACGCCAGACTCTCTCCCAAGGGACGAGGAAGCGTCACGCGAGGCTACTTCAACAGCTTTGCCATTATGATGGTGTTGTGATACTGATCATCATCTCCAAAATACGCGTCTCTCAGCCTCCCTTCGGCACTGAATCCTGACCTCACATAAAGGCGGACTGCGGGTTTGTTGTCCTCGACGACCTCAAGATATATCCTGTGCATGCTCTGCTGCTTGGCCAATTCGAGAACCAGGTCGGTCATAGTTGTGCCAAGACCAACTCCATGGAAGTCTTGGTGCAGATAGATTCCGAGTTCACCAATGCCTTTTCTTCTCGGATGCGGCTGCATGTAGATCGAGCACCAGCCCACTATCCGGTCACTGTGAAGCGCAACGAGGCCGATCATGTCCTTGAAGGCCGCAAACCAACGTTCGATCCTATCGCGCGTGTAGGGCGGCATTCCCCACCTGACTGCCGATTCTGACATGGACGAGAACATTGCGAGTAGCTGCTCTTTGTCTTCGACTGCTACAAGACGAATCTTCACTTCCCTGCCGTCTTTGAGTGCAGCCGTCTGTTCTTCCATGCATCGCATCTAACAGCTCATTGACTTCTGTGTTGTGGTTCCCATAGCTTACTGCAGTCTTGAGAGCATGTTCCTCTTGCCACTCGATCCATTCGTTATCTGTGATTCTCACCCGATTTCGCTTGTGGATTCCTGGGGGCATCAGCCCCAAGAGCATGGATCGGCATGGAACGGAGCTAGTTTCCAGTACAAGTGTGACCAACCACTGGTTTCGTAAGTTTCTTTAGCCCAATGGTGTTTGTACAAGGCGATCTTGGACGTGGTGGGAATGGTCAAGGCACCAAGTATACTTCCGACTGCGATTGCAGTTTTGACACTCGTAGCTCCGTTTTCAGCAGCCGAGTTTCAGACTCCTATCTGGGACTCGGGGACTGCTTGGTTCTTCCTGTTCGCAACCCTAGAGGTCGGTTCAGGTGAGAGCGGTGTGTTTCTGAGGACCCAACCTCTCTGGCTTGAGGATACTAGTCTTCTTGTGATTCTTGTTCCTCTTGCGTTAATTTGGGTCTTGTTTGGCTTAGCTTTTGCGATATTGGTTAGAAGGACACCCGACGTTTCACGTTCATCAGAAGAACTCATTGCTATTGCTTTGGCTCTTCTCTTGGTGGAAGCTTGTATAGTTGTCTTTCTCAGCATAATTCGACCGAGTGGAAGTCATTCATCGTGGCCTAGCTATGGCCCTCTAGTTCCGCTGCCAATCAGCTTGCTCATGGGCCTGATAGAGCTCGTCATACTGCGCAATGGAAACGAGAACAGTGTGATGCAGTAACCGTGGGATTCGTTCCGTGTACATCCTTGTTTGTCTTCGCGTGTGGGTACGGTTCCCTTAGCGGGTTGCACACAGCTCATCGGCGCTGTCACCCGGAAGTGCTTAGTATCACCCAGCGGCCAGAACCGAGCAGTGATACAGTGTCCGGAGTACCTCCGCCCTCTGCACCTTCCTCGGTGAAGAAGCTCTCTCGCTCCAAGAAGAATCGAGTCTTCGCCGGGTTTTCGGTGGCGTTCCTGTTGTTGCCCATAAACTTCCTCAGCTTCCGTATTAGGGCACGAAGCAAGGTTCCTCAACGCTGTGCATGCAGCAATATGCAGCAAACGAGCGGACACCATAGGGTCGACAGACCGACAGTCACCGCGGGCTCCCCTATTCGGTCGGAGGAAAACAATCCATCTCCTACGCGATGCTACTAACTACCACTTCGGCCGCACGAATCTTAGGATGAGTGCACTCTTCTGGCCGCTGCCTGCCTCGACAGAGGCGCCGTATCTTTCGAGAAGCAGTCTTGCCATGTACATGTCAAGATCCAGTTTGACAACATCTGGTAGCCCCTTGCTCTTAAAGAACTCAACCATATCATGAGGAGATGGTCCATCCGTGATCACGAGTTCAACAACAACACTCATCTGCTCTGCTCTATAACTCACAGAAACCTTGACCTTGTTCCTGTAGACTCCAAGCAGGCAGTGTGAATACAAGCCGGTGAACAGTAAATCGATATTATCATCCGCCAAGACCTCGACAGACTCATTGCTCGGGGATAATGACACTGATGCACCATCCATCAGCTCTCCGATCGACTCAGCGGCCTTGGCTATTGCACGACCGAGGTCGACCGGCAGAAGGGGCAGTCCAGAGGAGGACTTGACTTGCGACAGCCATGTGACCTGGCGGTTGATTATCTTGGCCTCCCAGTTCAGCTGTATGGCCTCCTTCTGGAGGCCCTGCGCTCCCTCTCCTGCTTTAGGATAATGGGCAGATAGGTCCAAGTAGGTTGTGATTCCCTGAAGGAGATTGCCCACCTTGTGACCCCAAGCCGAGAGAAACAGCTCACTCTCTCTCTTAGACTGTTCCAGTTCTTCTGTCCGTTTCTCAATCTCCACTTCTAGTGTCTTGAAGGGCTCCACGAAAGCGTCAATCACCATTGCCACGCCAATCACTGTTATGCCGGCCATTGCGTCTGTCATATAGATGAGCTCGGCAACCTGCTGGGGGTCCCAGAGCAATGACAGATAGGCACTGGCAGTCGCCCAGAGCAGAAGTGCAAGTCCGAATGCCAGAACGACTCGGTCTCTTCGTTTCCTGTATTCAACGACGAATCTGACGAACGCAATGACGGCTGCAACAGGCATGAGGATGGCTACGACCCATCCCTGCAGAGTCAGTCCGCCGAGTCCTCCAGTGGGGTCTGTGACCACGAAAAGTGGAGTGGGGCTGAAGAAACAAATGAGGCTGAAGACTGGAATCACAAGTCCGCCCCAGAGTCCATACAGGATTCGATTCCTAAGAGTAGCTGGCACGTCACCTGCAAATGAACTGAGTAGCGCCGCTGGCATGACTGCGAGTCCGGATGTAGTCGTAATAGTCCTGTTCCGGACTCGGTCAGCAAACATAACCGACCAATGCGCACTCGAAGGATGGGTCAACATGTAGAGAACATTCAGTAGAAGTATGTCAACAGCAAGAAGCAGGATGACCAAGCGGCGTACATTCCTCAGCTGACTGTAGTAGAGCAGCGAGTCGGTAAGGACACCTCCTGCGACTGCCATTGTGAAACTGGCGATAAGTATAGCCCAGAACTGGAAGTCACTCTCGCTAAGTATGTCCCAGGCTTCGCCAGTGATGCATAGTAATATGCTGAATGACATGAAGAGTGAGAAGACGATGACCAGTATGGCATCAGCCAATCGTCCCATCCTCTTCGCATCCATGCTGGAAGCGGTGCGCAAACCGACATAAACACTTGGCGCCATTGTATTGCTCGTCGCTAGAGCGAGCGGGATTGCAGGAGTTCGTGTAGACGTAATGAGTTCGACCCAGCACCCGCAGACATCGCCCGGATTCGTAATATCAGCAGTCGCACGATTGCCCGGAAGCGTTTAATATAGCGGGTAGACCAAAGCAGAGTGGTGACTAAGTGGCAGAAGTACCTTTGCCTTCTGAGGGGAAGAAGCTCTTCCGCTCTAAGAAGAATCGAGTTCTCGCTGGTGTGTGTGGTGGTATCGCGGAATACCTTGGCGTCGATCCAACAATAGTACGGTTACTCTGGGTGCTGTTCACCCTCTTGTACGGCGCCGGCCTTCTGGGATATATCATTGCAATACTGATCATTCCAGAACAGCCACAGTAGAATTCCCGGAGTCTTCGACGAACGTAATTGAACTAGACCTTTGGACTGATCAGGTCCTCAGTCACAGTCCACAGACGCTCTTGCGTTTCGCGGTCATAGGATGCCTCAGACGACCTCCGCTCCTGCATTTTGCTCCAGTACCTCCCTGTCATTTCTTGGACTTCTGGAGATGAGGCCAGATACACCGGGGTCTCTGCCGCTTTCTGCGGACTGATCTGGAATGGACGCATCATGCCAAACATGACTGATGACCGTTTGCTACCGGTGTTCCTTCCCAGATTGGTGGCCACGAAACCAGGATGAACAGCATTTACGGTGATGCCTGTTCCATTGAGGCGTTTCGCCAGTTCATACGTGAACATCAAAACCATGAGCTTCGCATTTGCATAGGCGCTCATGCCGCTATAGTGACGTTCACTCTGCAAATCCTCAAAATCGACACGACCTCGTACATGAAGTCCTGATGTGAGATTGATCACTCTGGCTGGTGCAGAAGTCTTGAGAATGGTAAGCAGCTCACGGGTTAGCAAGAAAGGAGCGAGATAGTTCACTGCCAGAGTCCGTTCAAAACCATCCACTGTGACCTCCCGCTCGTCAAACACGGCACCTGCGTTATTGATGAGAACATCGAGGCGGCTATACCTGCTAAGGAAGACGTCTGCGAGCTTCTTGATATCACTCATGGAGGCCAAGTCACATAGCAATAGGTCGACAGAGTCATTGCCTGAGTTCTTGATTATCTCGGACCTCGCTTCTTCGCCTCTCTGCTGATTTCGGACGACCATAATGACTCTTGCACCGAGTTTCGCCAATCCCTCTGCAGTTGCTTTTCCAATCCCTGAGCTACTGCCCGTGACGATGCAAACCTTTCCTTGCATATGACCACAACCTTGCCGCATGGAAATGTCGGTGATGTGACTTGCCTTTCGGTAGGAATAAGACAGTTGTCATAGAGGATGAATTGGCCTGTGTAGTGCGGCACAGGGCGGAATACTAATAGAGTGTCGTAGTCCAGCGGATTGGGAGCGCTATGAAACGTATCGATTATGTCCATCCTGTCAAGGAGTCTGATCTTCCTCAGATACTGAGTCTTCTTCAGCTCGTACAGTTGCCCATCGAGGGGGTTCCCGAGCATGTAGGCGACTTCATACAGATTACGGCGCGTGGCAAGAGGGGTGGCCCTATCCTTGGGTGCGTGGGGCTGGAGATCTATGATGGCTCAGCCTTGTTGCGCTCTCTGGCGGTAGAGCCCGAGCATCAGGGAAAGGGGTATGGGAGGGAGCTAACTGCTGCCATCACAGAGTATGCGAGGAAAAGAGGGGTGGCGGTTCTGTTTCTCTTGACCTCGACTGCAGAGAGCTTCTTCGCCAAGGTCGGATTCGTGCGAGTGGAGAGGGAAACCGTTCCTGCAGCTGTGAAGCGATCGGTGGAGTTCAAGAGTGCATGTCCCATGTCCGCAGTGTGTATGATGAAGAGACTCTAGCAGATGCGAGCGGGTCCGAATGAATCCGAGGATTCTTTATAGGGCATAGCCAGAAACTCGGTCTGAGGTTTCAAGTGAACAGAAAGGTCGGTTTCACCATATGGCTCGTTCTGATTCTGACCATGGTCTTGCCTCTGGGACTTGTTATGCTGTATCTCGATAACCTTGGCATTTCAGAATACGTAACGCCTATCCTTATGCCCTCGCTGATCAGCATGGTTCTGGTCTTCTCGATTGTCGCAGTTGTGTTGGCCGTTACTACGAGAGCAGCGCCACAACACGAAGCGGTATCAGAAGGAGTCGCGCCAATCGCATTCGATCAACCTGCACAGACCGAATCGTTCCGCGAAATCAAGCTCAGGTCGAGAGCGTTTCTCATGGTTCCCATGTACTGTCCTCACTGTGGCAGCCCGGTGGAGATGCAGCGTGCAGAATGGGTCAGTTCGAAGAGATTCGTCTGCCCTGCCTGCTTCCATGACATCGATGTGCGAAGCACTGCGGGCTGATCGTGGTCGCACTGCCCATCCTGGCACATTCGCCATATCCACACGGATGCTTTTGCACTGGTGCCCTTAATGCATGCGATGCATCAGTGGTAGAAGGCGGCACGAATCAAGGATTCTGCTTTTGTGAATCGGCCTATGTCTCCTGAAAACGAACTGAGTTCCTCACGATAGTGCTTCTCGAAGTTCATGGCGAATGTTTCTATGCGGTAGCGAGTTTCGTCCATCGACTTGTCAGCGATTAGCATGCACGTGAATCGCTCTCTACGATGGAACATTATAGCCTTCTTTCCATGAACGATTTCACCCAGCCCGTCAGTATCCGCAAGGATTTCATCCATGAATCTGTCGATTCCGCCGACTGCGCCAGCGACAAGCGCGCCGTTGTCTTCCGACACGCCCGAACCAGCATCGGGTTCAGGGCTCGATACCCTGAAGTGGAAGTCCACCAGAGGTACGGAGGATTCAGGTTCCACTACAATCAGTCTGTCGAGAGTCACAAGCCAGTTCAGATCCTCCGCTGTGGGCAGTTCGTTCCACACACGCATCAGGATGAGGACTCCAGCCAGTATGCAGACATTCTTCAAGATGAATCCGAGGTAACTGTAGTCCGCAAGAATGAAGAAATTGGCGAAGCCTGACAGGTTGAATGCTAGGATGAACCAGAATTTCGGGAATCTTCGACGAGCCACCTCAAGCTGGAGTAGTGCTTTCAAGTATTGCCAACTCGCGTAGATTAGGGCTGCGGCCAGCCCAACGAATATCAGATATGGTTTGACTCCGAGCACGATGAGAGGACCAAATGAAAAAGTGTAGATAACGGTCAGAAGTGTCAGCCTTCTCTGTCTGCCGGCTGCTGATGAAATCTGGCTGTCCACGGTATAGATGAACCAAATGATACCAAAAACCCAGATGCTGCCTCCCAGTAGCTCGGGAAGACTGGCATTGAGAACGAAATCATTGAGATAGTCGCGATAGAGAAGAGAGTAGTCGGCCGAAACCGAGTAGACAAGGAACGAGAGGAAGTATACTGCAAGTCCCCCTGTGGTCGAGAGTGGGTCATGGCTTTTCTTCGAGAAGACCCGTATCATCATCAGCAGACTGAATGCGATCAACCCCGTCGAAACTGCGAGGAAGTCCCTGAGCAGAACTTCCAGAAGCGGGATACCTTGCAGATAACTCACTCCAGCGTATCGCCTGAATGCAGACCCACACAGTACCCTCAGCACTCGGCGCACATGAGTCGCTTCCAGTATTGATAAGGATAGGTGCGATGTAGGCTACGTGCCATCCTCGAAGGGTTCGTCGTGAGGAATTGTAGAACCTGAAGCGGGTGCAGCTGTCTTGCCTTCCTGATCTATTCGACTCTGGGCCAGCCAACTGCGGCCTGAAACGTCTTAAGTTGAGGTGGGATTCTGATCGGATGCCACGAATAAACAGATCTACCCTATTCTGGCTTCCTAAGATGGATCTTACGCTTTACGAACGACCAATAGCTGTAGAACACAATCCATGATGTCGTCAGGGCGAGGACGATCAGATAGAGCCCGAGAAGCTCGCTGTTGGGCACAATGAAGAAGGCGAAGTAGGCGTTCATTGCCACATACACGAACACGTTGATGCAATATGCTCTTCTCTGCCAACCCATGTGAGAAACAGTTTCTACAGCCTGCAGCGCTGCGATTCCTCTCTCGTTGAGGGTGTAAAGCCCCTCGCCGTTTGTCGTCAGAATGTATTGCATTTTCCTTAGATGGAAATCGAGGAGACCGCTGCTATCTATCTTCAGCTTCCTCTTGAGGTCCGCGAAGCGAGTCGGCCTCCTTGCTAGGACTCGCAGGATCTCGATGCGCATGGGATGGGAGATTGCCTCGAACAGTTCATCGGACTCCATGATGTTTCACCTACATATCGAGGAAACTGGATATCAACCTATCATTCTTGACCACTTAGTCAATGAGTGTTGACTTGAGCACAATCTGCTTCCCACCGAGACAACGGCAGGATAGTGCCACACGACCGAAGGAGATCACGAGGTAGGGCTGACGTGCAGGCGAAGAAGCTCGCATAGCGAATCACAAAGGCACCGGAACCTCGGAATAGTCCTTGCTCGACTTCTGGATAGAGCTCTTATACCGGCTGAGAATTCAGAGTGTGCAATATCGCGTTGTTGCCAACGGGCAACAGCCGAGTACCAATGCGGTGAGAAGAAGATGAAGAAGTCAAACCCGAGTCGAAGAAGCCTATCCACTCTGTGTGTTCAGGGAAAAGGTACCCAAAGCACAGGGCCTGTGTCAGTCCCTGTGTACCAATCGTCAACATTCGTGTTTGAGAATCAGCAGGACATGCTTGATTCAGTCGCAGGGAAGACTGGCAAGGATGTCTACACTAGGTGGAGCAACCCGACCACACACTACGTCGAAGAGAAGATCAGCGCTCTTGAGGGCACGGAAGACACGCTTGTGGTTTCTTCGGGGATGGCAGCG
>PRDI01000066.1 GCA_003345595.1 Candidatus Thorarchaeota archaeon
AACCATGTCTTCTCATTCCGTAACCGCCTTGTCAGGATTGACCTGACACAAGTCCCAGTCTGGACCTATGCAGATGTTCGAAGTGAAAGGAATAGCAGCAACGGAAGTGGCTAATCAGTCGCGGTCGTTGCTGGCAGGAGATGTCAGCTGTGCAAGTGGACGTCCAGTGGCTTGCATGAAAGAAAGCCAAAGAGGATAGACCTACTGTCTCCAGTTGGTGCCTAGATCCTCTCAGTCTTCACAGCCAGCGTTGCGCCGCAATGAGGACAGCGGACAGAGTCAGGCCCTACCCATTCCACTTCCTTTGGGTTCATGTCTGCGCCACACTTGAAGCAGCGCTCGGGCACCTTTCTCGCGACCATCACTTCGCGCTCTACCGTCTTTGCCCCGGCAACGGCGCCTTCGGAACGGATGAACGTCGAGTGTTCAATCGTGCCTCGAATCTTGCCACTTGCGATAGCAGCGTACAGCACACTCGTCACTCTCTCGGGTGATGCACCGCTGAGGCTGGCTAGCTCCTGCATCGTCACTTTGGCGTGGCCCTGTGCAATTCCGACTATCTTTGTGCTGAGGCCAATCGCCCTTCTGCGCACGACACCCTCCACTGCAAACACCCCAGTGAAGACGAAAGCAATTGGAGTCCACACTTCAGCTTCGTCAACTAGGTACATGCTGACTCCGTACAACAACGTCACCAACGCGAGCAAGAAGAAGGTACAGCTTAACCACTCAAAACCGCTTTGAGACTGTATTGACACGATAGCGCTCCTCCTCATGCGGCAACGCATGACAAGATGCTTCCGAGCATCGTATCAGATAAATGATGCGCCCCCTCGTGTCAGGTCGCTTCGCCGGATGAAACGTCGTGACCATGCATTAGCAGTCACTGAAGTCGGATGCACAGACGTGGTCAATGCGCCGCCTGCTGAGCCGCTTTGCTCGACTTGAATCGAGATAATCGTTCATTCTCTCATTCCGCAATCGTTATACTAACATTGCATTGACCGAAGACCCGACTGCAAACGACAACTTGGAGCCATTCCGATGTTCGAAGAGCAAGGCATGACAACAGACGCAGTACTCAAGCGGCTCCAATCGCTACTGGAGCCTGATTCGAGCTATGCGAGTGGTCGGCCTGTGGCTTCAATGTCTACTGCTCCTCACGGTTTCGGTGTGGATGTGTTCTCGCGGACGATTGAGAAGAACGCGGGACGTTTTCACACATTTCCTGGCTCTGCGGAGGTCGAGCGCGAAGTCGTTGAGATGGTTGGGGATCTGTTTCACCTAGAACAACCACTGGGAACCACGACCTCGGGAGGAACCGAGTCCAACATCCTAGCCATGCTTGCATGCCGGGAAACAGCCGCAAAGAAGACTCACACGCCTGAGATCATTGCTCCCGAAACTGTTCACGCCTCTGTCGACAAAGCGGCGTGGATCCTAGGTGCAAAGCTAGTCAAGACACGAGTCGACAGCCAGTTCAGCGCAGACCCCTCTGCAATCGAGCGGGCAATCAACAAGAAGACCGTGGGCATCTTTGCCACCGCGGGCACGACATACCTTGGCCAGATTGATCCTATTGATGAGATCGCGGGCATAGCCAGCCGCCACTCGATCCCGTTCCATGTCGATGCCGCATTCGGGGGCTTTGTCATCCCTTTCCTCAACGACCTAGGAATGGGCCATCATGTCTTCGATTTCCAGATTGAGGGTGTCACGAGTATCAGCGTTGATCCTCACAAGATGGGCCTCGCTCCCATCCCCTCTGGCTGTGTTTTGTTTAGATCAGAAAGGCAACTGGAATCTGTAACTAGGAGAGTGCCATACCTTAGAGGACAGAGTGCCGTGCAGCACACACTTCTTGGAACGAGACCGGCCGGGTCAATACTCGCCGCTTGGGCAGTGATGAAGCAAATGGGCAGGAAGGGGTACAGGGACCTTGTCAGTCTGTGCATGAAAAGGACACTATTAGTCAAGAGTAGAGTAGAGGCTAACAGAATGCTGCGGCTGGCAATCGAGCCTGTAATGAACATAGTCGGCGTAGAATGCAAGGAATTGTCGCTCGAACATGTGACAGATAGAATGGAAGAGCGAGGCTGGAGGATGGCGACCTCACCCTTGCCACCGAGCATAAGGATTGTCATCATGCCTCACATGACAGAGGGCACGGTGAATGCCTTCTTCAATGACTTGGATGATATCTCAACAACGATTCCGGCAGACTGACCGTTTCAGGCGGAACCTCGTTTCAGCTCCTCTATCCTCTCTTCGAGGTCGGCCATGCGCTTGGTGAGATCAAGCACGGTATTCAGTAGGAATGAGATCAGGTATCCATAGTTGACGGAATATCCCTCACCACGTGCGAGTATCTGTGCCTCTTCGAGCCGTCTGGCGGCATTCGTGATTGACTGTTTCGATACCTTCCTCTCGTCGACAAGCCGGTCTACCGTTTCCCGGACCTCGCGAGGAGCCACAGGCGATCCTCTGAGAGGCTTCAGCAGACTGTGAAGGATTATCAGGCCGGCGCCCATCCGCGGATTCGTCAGCATTGAGAATGTGTCGTCCAGCTCTTTCATGATGACCTTCTTCCCACTGGCAGTAAACGCTACGCTAGACAAAAAGCTTCCCACCGACCCCGAATGCACGAGCAACCGGAGATTCTGGAGGGACTTGTCATTGAGCGTTTACTGAGTCTGGCGAAGGCGGCAGCATTGGACACAGCTTGCCGCCGCTGTGGACGAAGTGCTAGTCACTATACGAAACAGTAAAAGATAGGTTCTCAGATAGTCCTGCAGGTTCGAGAGTTGGCAGAATCATTGGAGAGAGTTGTGTTCGTCGGGGTCATTCATACAGACCGTGATAGTGTGGAGAGGGCAAGGAAGATAGTGAAGCGGGTTAAGCCGGATGTGGTAGCCGTGGAGCTAGACCGGGAGAGGTATCAACAGATGATGCATCCGCCGACCCAAGAAGAGATTGCACGCATGGCACCGACTGGCGACCCTGTTCAGGACCTGTTTTACCAGATTGCGCTCTTGGAGAAGAAACTGGGTGACATCACGGGAAGTGATGCCGGTGCCGAAATGTTGGCTGCGATCAAGGAGGGCAGGAGCATCGGAGCCAAGATCGCACTTGTAGACAGGCCCATCCAAGCGACAATGCAAGCCATCATGAATGTCCCACTTGATGAAGTCTATAGAATGTTCAATATGATGCCCGGAGCTTCCAAGGAGATACAGGAAGGAGGAGCCCAAGACCTGTTGAGCTTATTGAAGGAAGAGGGAGCAGTGGACACTGTCATGGAGGAGTTCAGAGCCCAATTCCCCAACCTGAGCAACGCGCTGATTCAGGAGAGAGACAACTATGTCGCCAAAGCGCTGTTCACCATTCTCAATGATGTTGAGGGACGAATAGTGGCAGTCTTGGGTGCAGGCCATATTGAGGGCGTCAAGCAGTCCTTAGCCCGGATGCTCCAGACCCAAGCTGGCGCTTAGAGACCTAGGCCACGGATTAGGTCATCGATGCCCTGACCTGTCTTTGAACTCACCTTGTAGACAGGAAGCAAAGCGTCCACTTCGCGCACATCCTTCACCAGTACTTCGACATCAAAGTCAAGTACGTCGGCGAGGTCAATCTTGTTGATTACTATGATGTCAGCTCTCTTGATTGTGAGCGGATGTTTGCGGACCATGTACGGGCCCTCTGTTATGCTAAGCACGACTATCTTCTTGTCAACCCCTAACGAATAACCTGCAGGACAAATAAGGTTACCAACGTTTTCAATGAATGCCACCTGATACTTGGACAAATCAACATTCTTCAAAGCGAGTCGAACCATTCTTGCATCGAGATGACATGCAGAGCCTGTGTTGATTTGCACCGTGTCAATGCCATGCGACTCAACCCTGTCGGCGTCTATCCTTGTAGCCAGGTCTCCGGCCACCATGAGTATACGGTATCGCGCAGACAGCCTCTCGCACAAAGACTCGATCAGCAGGGTCTTACCTGTGCCGACCGAACCCATGATGTCGAACGCGTGAATGTCGTGCTTCTTGAACTCTGCAGCGTTGATCTTAGCTGCATCCTCGTTTGCTCCGAACAGATCCCTTCGGATGTCAATCGTGACGGTCCGGTCAGTCATTGGGGTCACCTTCGTGATCTTCTATTGAGAGTGCCATGGGATAAACGTACAGGTACTGTCCCAGTATGGGTCTCACAACCAGTTTCTCCACCATTAGAGCAGCCGCAGCCCAAGCGGCTCCCTGCAATGCGTCTAGAACTGCTGCGAGAAGTGCGGCCCCTAAAGACTCACTAAGGGCTAGGAACACTGTCATGTCTGGCACAAAACCACCAATCAAGCCGCCCCCAAGTATGACGAGGAGGATGTATTTCGCGCTGTTCCGGTCAGACGTGATGTGTATCGCATAGCCCGTTCCAATGCCAAGGAAGACATTGCCTATCAGAGGCATGAGTGGCACCTCTCCCCCGGCTATAGCTCCGCCAATCCCTACGATGGCCCCGACCACGGCCCCACCAATAAGCCCTCCAATCACACCCCCGAGTTCAGAGAAAAGGAAACCTGGGCTTAGCTCGAGCATGCCTGGTACAATGGGGATTCTAACGAACAAGCGCATCACGATTCCAAGTGCGGCCAGCATGGCCATGCTTGTCACTGTGATAGTGTTCGTCCTCAGTGGTAGAAGTACCATCAACCTCACCTTAGGAGGCAGTCAGCCGCTCTGGTGCCTCGGGCCAGGTTCCCAACAAGAACCTTCTGGTCTCGAGATACCATTTCTCGAGTTGAGACAGTATCTGTTTGCGGACATCCTCCGTCGAAACTGCCAAGTAGATGTAGTAGTAACCCCCTTTCTCAAGAGACCGCATCTCCCGTTCGACGAGCCCCTTCTTGCATAGCTTGTTGAGCACTCGCTGAACTGTGCTTCGATCACGTTTAATCGCGGAGGTGATTGACTCGACTGTCTTGGGACCAGAGAGCAGTGAGAAGTATGTATCAACCTCACTGTCGCGGAGGCCAAACGCACAGCATAGTAAATCAGAGGGTCTCTCAAACCTTCTAGAGAACAGGCCTGACATTGGATCCCGCATTGTCATCACCAAATGGTATTCTGGTGGTGTGACAGAAAAGGTTGTGCATCGGCCACGCACAGGCGATAATACTTCGGTTAAAATCCTCTGCTGTTCTATGAGAGGTGGTGCTGCTAGCAGATGGACTTCAGTTCGTTGAGGGGCGACCCGGACTCGGCCCGTTGGGATGAACCTGCGAGAAGCGGGTCCCTTCCAGCTGTCAACATGGCTCCTTTGAAGGGGACTCTAGAATCAGACCCAATACGGTCCCGAGTCCTCAGGCTACTCATCGAGGATGGAGGATGGGTCACGACTGCAGACCTGCTGAGAGTAGCACGTCAAGTCAGGCCGATCATAGGAGCTGTCACCATAGGTACGATCCTAGAGGGAATGAATGAGCTTGTTTCATCAAGATTGATACTCAGCAGGGCCTCATTGTCCACAGGCATAGATTGGGCCGAATGGAGAATAAACCCCGACTGGCTCGAACCGACTCGGAAGTTGCTTCAGATGATTATGCGCACGCGGGCGAAGGGGCCCGACGAGTGGACTCGCGAAGATGCGAAGCGTGGAGCAGAACGGACTTCATCGGGTCTTACTCATGATTGAGTAGCTAGTGCATCTTGAGTAATCTACTTAAGACGGCATGACCGACCCCAAACACATGTCGCGTTCGATGTCAGCGTCGCCATCTGATGCTGCTGGAGCAACGGTCGTCCAAGAGCCCACGGCGATGGAAGCCTCAAGGGTTTCGGAAAGCAGCGAGAAAGCAAAACGCATCGTGGTTGCGGCCTTGCTTGCAGCTCTGTCAGTTGCAGCAGCACCTATTGCGACTTACCTTCCCAGAATAGGAGGCTGGGGAATAGCCTTCTTCGATCCTGTGTCCATATTCTGGATATCGGCCTTTCTAATCGGGGGTATATGGGTCGGCATGATCAGCACTGTAGCCGGCACATTCGTTCTCTTCTTCACGGACCCAACAGGCATTGGCCCAGTCTTCAAGTTCCTAGCGACAATTCCCATGATTGTGATACCATGGCTTGCCGTCCGCATCTTTGGCCGCGAGATGGGAGGGAGTTACCTCTCTGCGCGCCTGAATTATGCGTTTCCGATGAGCATTGCGTATGTCGTGAGGCAACTGATCATGATTCCTGCGAACCTTGCGATTGTGCCGTTGTTTCTGCCTTTAATGCCTCCTGACCAGATAATCGCTTACACGTTCCTCCTCAATACCATTCAAAGCTTCTGGGATGCACTAGTGCCCTATGTCGTTGTCTTCCCCAGCATGGTCTTCCGCCACTTCAAGATGTGGTGACATGCGACAGTTGGTAGGATGGGGGGAGACCCAATCGGAATTCGCTTAAATAGCCAAGTAGCGGTGTCCTTCTCATTGACATCACACATGCAGTAGGGATCACGAATGGTGCGGCGATGCGAGTATTGCGACTCGCCAGTACCAGCAGATGCCACGGTCTGTCCTGTGTGCAGACAGGTCCTAGCCGAAGAAACCCTCGAAAGGGTTCTACCCATGCTAAAGAGACCTGGAGCACCCGAGGTCCGTGCATTGAGTGTCGGAGAAAGGCTGTGGGGTGTGATTAGACAACCTGCAGCGACTTATCGTGACATCGGCCAGCGACCTGATGGAGCAGGGCCTTTCCTGATCGTACTGATGAACGCTCTGGTTCTTGCTGGCTTCTTCCTGGTTGTATCCTCGAAATTCGCAGCGACAGTCGTCCTGAATCAGACAGCCGGTACCACTGCCATCGTGTCCGTCTTGGACACACAAGATGCCGGGCTCTACTACTTGACGGCTTTGGCTAGCATAGTGCCGAACATCATGCTCGGCTTTGTGTACCTACTGGTTGGAACTGCGTTTGCACACATAGCGTTCAAGATTACCGGGGGTTCCGGACGCGCAAGCAAGACCCTCGCTATCGTGGGCTACAGTATGATTCCCGTACTCATAATGCGACTAGTGGCACTAGTGGTGGTGTTTGCTGTCTTGCCCACTCACCTCGTTGACGACTTGGGCCTGTGGCCCAGCATAATCCAATCGATATACGATGCTGACGTGTGGCTAATCATAGACTATATGACGACCGCTGCATTTGTCTGGGTCGGCTTCCTCCTCATATTCGGCATCAGAGAAGCACACGACACGTCGACTGTGTGGGCATTTGTTGTTTCATCGGCATGTATGATAGTCTTGGTATGGACGTTCTGGCAAGCTCACTAAACAGATGTCAGACCGCGCCGTACAGCGGGATTATCACGAAGGCGACGAGACCAATCAGAGCCCCGACCTTGTCTAGTGTGCTGCCCATTACAAGCCGCTTCTTCTTGTTTGGTCCAGTCAACGGGAAGAGGGCGGCGCCCATCACGACTGCAGACCCAAGGAGCAAGAGAAGCCACAGATCCCAGCTGGCATATCCCAGTATCCACACCAAGATGTAGCACGCGACTCCAATGATATTCAGGACTGCAGCCAGGGCCACTGCCGCTTGATTGCCATACACACGTGCGATCGTACGAACATTCCTCAACGCATCGCCTTCGACATCCTCAGCACCCTTGATTGTTTCACGAGCCTGCAGTATCATGAATGCTGTCAGGAAGAACAGCCATGACGGAACAGGAATGACGAAGAACGCAACCCGCTCGGCATACAGGAAGGATCCGTATATCACACCAAAAGCGAAAGAGAAGGAAACCATGAAGTTGCCTGCAAGTCCGAGAGCCTTGACCTTCGCCGCGTAGGCATAACCTACAACCTCAAAGAAGACAACCACCAATGTGCCGAGCGGACCATTGAGCCATGCGAACAAGATGCCGCACAGGCTCAGGAAGACAACGTAGGCCCAGGCCTGCTTCACAGTCATTCTCCCACTGGGCAATGCTCGATGAGGGCGATTGATCTTGTCGACTTCTATGTCGAAGATGTCGTTCACAACGTTGCCGCCTGCCGCAACGAAGAAGTAGGTAACATAGCCGAAGATGAACATGTACAGGTAAGCCGATAACGAGGGGCCGACGGGATGGACTCGATAGGCCATCGCCAGACCCGCGATGACGGTGAGTCCGCCTATGACGCAGTTCTGCGGCCGGATTATCGAGAGGAATGCCTTTGGATCAGCCCGCTGCTTCTGCCCATCGGTTGTCTTAGCCTTGTCCGACATCAGATTGCAGTCCTCCCAGCCAAGGGTGAGAGGCTATGATTAAAGGCTTCCGGACAAGATGAGTAGTTTTCGAACCGATGTACAAAGCAATGCCCTCACCAGAACTGAACTGGTACCTTTGCATAGTAGTGCTAAAAAGGACAGAGCATCAAGAACCGAAAGTGAAAGAGAAGCCTGCTCCGGACAGCGGTCACACTTGCCGGTCACATTCAGCAACGAGGCGATTCATCTGGCAGAGATGCACTTTGGTCCAGCCGGTTACCCAGCCGACACACGTGGCAGCCCACGCAGGGCGTTCCAGATGATACGCGAGGCAGGACTAGATGCAATGGAATATGCTGCTGTGTACGGGCTCAGAATTAGTGAAGAGAGAGCGGCCGCGCTAGGAGCTCTGGCCGATGAATATGGTATCACAATGAGCATGCATGCCGCGTACTACATCAGTCTTGCATCTAAGAGTGACGAGATCAGGAACAGATCGAAAGAAAGGCTTGTTGCGGGACTGATATTCGCACCCTTGATGCGAGTGAAGCGCGTTGTCTTCCACGCCGGCGGATACTGTGGACTAACTCCGGAGGACGCATACAAGGTCGTGAGAAACGCACTGAAAGAAATAGGGACTACTGTACTGCGCCGAGGAAAAGGCGCACTTCTCGCCCCTGAAACCGCAGGAAAGCTAGGAGCGTTTGGCTCTGTTGAGGAACTCGTGAGGCTATGCGCAGAGGTGGATGGTCTGATACCAACGATAGACTGGGCGCATCTGCACGCTCGCACCCAGGGACAGATGGACAACAAGGACAACTACCTCAGAGTCTTGGACACATTCGAACGGGAGCTTGGAAACAGGTTTGTGCATAACATGCACTTCCATGTCAGCGGCATTGAGTATTCGCAGGCGGGCGAGAAGGCTCACAGACCTCTTGGACAGAAATGGGGGCCCGACATTCTACCTCTGCTCCAGATTGTGAGAGAGGTTGGTTACAGACCCACATTCATATCAGAAACACCCAATCCAATCCATGGCGCGCTGTACACCAAGTTACTGCTTGACGAGTTGGAGAAGTCGACAGAATGACAGACTACGTGTTCATCCTCGGGTCCAACTGGCTGCTCAGCATAGCTGAGCTCATCGTCTACTTCAGAAACAGGGACATTCACGTGGGTGTCAAAGACTTCTCCAAGAGGGCAGTTGTACTGAGCATTGCTGACGACTTCAACGATGAACAACTGACAAACATTCAGTCGGCCCTTGGGGGTTGCTACAAGGTGGCCAAGGTGGTCGCGAGCTATGACTGCAAAACGGCAAAGAGAGCTTTTCCAGTGACAGGTAGAATAAACCAGAGAGATAGAGCCGCTCTGCTCAGCTGCCCATGGGTGAAGGAGGTATGGGCGCATCCTAAGGATAAGAGGATCAAGTTCGGTGTCAGCGCGTATCCCATGTGGAATGACCAATCAGTGGACTTGAAGCGCTACACAGTCGCGATGGACGAAGCGGTCAAAGCAATCTTGGTCGAGATGGGCGCAAAGAATGTGGCGTACTACGTATACGAAGGGCCAGATCGTAGGAAGTCAGACAGGCAGAACACCGCCCTGTGGCCGCAGACTCTGATTAGGCACGGCCTATTGACCAGTCCAAATGCTGAGGTCTTGACAGTCTTCACAACAAAAACCCTGTACATAGGCAAGACAGTCGCGGTATACGACTCAATCCTCCAACAGCACAGGGACGAAGCGAGACCCTACACGTCGCCGGAAATAAGCACAAGTCCCAAACTCTGCAGGACTCTTCTGAATGTCGCTGGCGCAAAACCAGGTGACACAGTACTTGACCCATTCTGTGGAACCGGAACTCTCCTGATGGAAGCGGCGGTCTTGGGCATGAGTTCCATCGGGATAGATATCGGCGATAACGCTGTCAAAGGTACCATAGCCAATCTCAGATGGCTTGAGAGAGAACTCGACCAGAAGCTGAAGTTCACGGTGGTTAGGGGCGATGCCCGCGAAGCTGACAGCATTGTCAAGGAGGAAGTTGATGCTGTTGCATTTGAGCCGGAGCTTGGACCAGTATACTCGACCGCGCCCGAAGACGACGAGGCGGAGAAGACCGTCAGGGACTTGACGAGCCTCTATCGCGATAGTCTGATGGCCGCTTCACGGTGTTTGAAGCAGGGAGGGCGGGTGGCCATGACGCTTCCTGCTATCAACTCAGAACAGGGCCTGTTCAGAGTGGATTTGGCCGAGTTACTAAGAGGGACACCTTTCACCCTGATGCCGTTCCTGCCGAAGGACTGTGTAATTGATACGGTGACAAAAGGTGAAGAACCCAGACTCAAAACAGAACGCACAAGTCTGCCCGAGAGAAAGAGAGGGCAAATAGTACAGCGCGAGCTGGTAATGCTGTCAAGGTAGCCGAACCTGCACCACACATCTTGCACACATGTTGCTTCGCTAGAACATGTACCGGATGACATCGTCGAGAATCGCATAAATCTGAATACGATCCATGTCTTTCTTGACATAGGGCATGGCGTGTTCAAAGATCATGTTTCGGTATGCCATAGCATCCACGACTTTCCGGGCCACATCGGTGACCACTTTGAGCATCTCCTCAAGTGCAACTCTCAGGGTCCTGTAAGGCACACTATGGACATCGATTGAGATGACTTCGATGCCCGCCTCATCGACCGGGACAGATGCGAGAAAGGGATACGTTTCGATGAGGGACTGCAGCCGTTCATTTATCCCGTCCACAAGCTTCTTTCGCGTCTTCTTGTCGATCTCCACCTGCATGATAGCCCTGAAGAGGTGATTGTAAACCTCTAGGGAGTCCATTGACTTGCTGGCCACAAGACTGTCATCGGTTTCTTCAAACTGGGAAACTAGCTCGTCGATGAAGTCGGCATAGTGGATGAAGCTCTCTGGGTTTCCGTGCCACTCCTTAAGCACTGAAGATATGTCGGACCCATCGGGAATCTCGTTACGCATGAACTCGTTCAATGCATATTCCAAGAGAAAACGCATGTGCCCCGTACGAGCGGCCTTGGAAACCGCCATGACAAAGAGAAGATTGTCGTTTGCCAGCCAGACGTATCTGTTCGTTTCGGTGTCAATCGTCTTCAGAGTCTCATTAGTAGCCTTGTCTATGAATGTGTGAGTAGCAGAGAGAAAGGGAGCGATCAAATCCATGTCGATGTCTATTCCAGAGTACGCCCTCGCTACCAAGTTCCTACCTGTCTGTCGCTCAATCAACCACACTCCATGGATAGAACGTTTATCTGACATGAGGGGCCGCAAGTAAAACCGGAACCTAAGGAAATAAGCGTATGTCATACTGGAAGATGCATGACATTCGGTTAGCTGTCACTGAAACACGCAAGACACGCGGAAAGCTAAGTGCGCTCACCGAAGGAGATCCCCACTCCCACTGGCAGCCTTTGTGCAGAGTTTCCTCTTTGGCGGAAGGGAGCCCGCATCTCACACCAGCCGATGGACCAGACTACTTATCGAGAACCTTGATTCTTACAACATACCTGCGGCTAGGTTGTTGAGATGCCTAATCGCTCCACCATCTCTTTGTACCGGTTGCGGACAGTGACCTCTGTGACACGAGCAGTGCGAGCTATTTCGAGCTGAGTCTTCCGTGAACCCGTGAGAATGCTAGCGACGTAGATTGCGGCCGCAGCCATCCCCTTC
This sequence comes from Candidatus Thorarchaeota archaeon, assembly GCA_003345595.1. GTDB lineage: Archaea > Asgardarchaeota > Thorarchaeia > Thorarchaeales > Thorarchaeaceae > OWC5. The sequence goes on from PRDI01000066.1 coordinate 11,952, forward strand.
GGGTCCTTACCGATTGTAAGCCTCTCTGCTCGTGCTAGCTCCAGTATGTCTATCGCCTTCTTCTTGGCCTCACCCGGCAGGCCGAGCTCTGTGCCAAACCGGTGGACGAACTCGACAGGATTACTGTGGGGCACCTTCAGGTTGAGGTATCTGAGTATTAACCGCACACACAGGCTCAGTTCCTTCCGTGTTATGTGAATCTGTTCAGTAACCTCCTCCAAGGGACGGGGCACCTTATGTTCCCTGCATGCAAGGTAGAGCGAAGCTGCGATCATGCCAAGTATAGTCCTTCCTCGCGTCAGACGTTTCCGGAGGGCCTTCCTGTAGATCACAGCAGCAGTCTCTCGTATTGAATACGGGATACTCAGCTGAGAACTGATTCTGTGGAGCTCTGTCATTGCAACAGCAAGATTCCGTTTGTCTGATGAGTGCACCTTAGTGCGAATCTGCCACTTGCGAAGTCTGTGTATCTGTGCTCGTCGTGTAGATGAGAGCTTCCGTCCTGACGCATCAACATTCTGTCTGCCGATGATCGTCGTGAGACCTTGGTCGAACTTGCTCCAGTCAGTGGGGCCTCCTACACGCTGTCGGGCATTCTGCTCATCAGCAGTGAAGGCACGCCACTCTGGACCCATGTCGATAGATCGGTCAGACAAAACAAGCCCGCAGTTGGAACAGATCACTTCTCCCCGGGTGTGATCAATGTACATCTCTCGAGAACTACAAGCAGAACAAACATAAGTGGTTGCATCCATGCGCTCTCCAGGTCTTTTCGTCTTTGATTGTCCGCTGGCCAGTCCAATCATCTCCCTGCAGTCACTACCGTTAGGTAGGTGCGCTGTCAGAGCTGTCGATGTTTCCTCTGCTGTGCCTACTCACGGCGTATGAGAGAGCACGTTTGTGGTGGCAATCCTGGGGCAAGTGCTCCATGGGGAGCGACTGTGTTGCGCAGACGTCGAACCATTATAAGCGTTTGCACGGTTTTTGTTGTGTTGCTCATTTCATGATTTGCTAGTCATTCTTCTCCTCGCAGTCATTATCAAGCTTGTATCCACACATACACAATTGATACCCTTGAGCCAGCATACTCACATTCACTTGGACTGATGATTTGTCTGAGCATACACTTATGAATCGAGGCGGGCATGCTTTCTCGAAATAGAGGAGATGGCCGTCATGAGCAGGAAGGTCCCAGTCACAAATCCTTGGGACTCCGTCAAAGGGCTAGTCATCCAACTCCTTGCGGAAGCCACATCCCTTGAGAGCGGGACGATTCAGGAGTCAGTCGAGATACCGCCTGACCCAACGCTTGGAGACCTAGCTGCGACTATTGCATTTCAGTTGGCCAAGCAGCTCAAGAAGAATCCAGCCAATATCGCTGGAGACATTGCGGGCAGGATGGCAGAGCGGATCAAATCTGAACCGGTCCTCAGCCGTATTGAGTCAAAGGGACCATATCTGAATGTCTTTCTTGACCGGGGGCAGTTCGCCAAGTACACTATCCAAGCGGCCAATGGTCTGGGTCGACAGTACGGGAGAACTGACGCTTACACTGGAAAGCGTGCTCTGATTGAGTTCCCGGCTGTGAACCCATCGAAACCTTGGCACATAGGTCATGCAAGGAATGCAGTAATCGGTGACACTCTCGGGAACATCCTTGATGCAGCAGGCTACGATGTGGTCAAGCTGGACTACATCAACGACCTGGGACTGCAGATTGCACAGCTTTGCTGGAGAATGATGCAGCAGCCAGTGCCACAAGAACAGCCAAACATGAAATACGACCAGTATCTCGGTCGGCTCTACGTTGAGGTTCAGAAATCATTCGAGAATGATGAACAGGCCGAGAAACAGATCCGTGAGGTGGCGAGGCAACTAGAAGACCTCAACTCGGACGCGGCCAATACGAGTGCCGTCATGGTGACAAAGTGTCTGCTTGCACAATGCCAGACTGCATACCGTCTAGGTATCTATCACCAGTATCAGGTCTGGGAGAGCATGATTGCGCATAGTGGTCTGCTCGATATGGCAAGAGAGATCATGTTGAAATGTGACAACGTGGTCAAGCTCGAGGAGGGTGAAAAGGCAGGGTGCATAGTTGTCCGACTAGACACAATCGAGGAGTTCAAGGACATGCAAGAGCCCTACAAGGTTCTGTTCAGATCTGATGGGACAAGGACCTACACCGGGGCAGATGTTGCCTTGCAGATGTGGAAGTTCGGCATCATCCAGGACCCGCTCCGCTATCAGGTCTTCGATCACCAGCCGAATGGTAAGGATGTCCTCAGAACCTCACTGAAAGGACGAAAGTCACGCATCGGAAAGTTCGATGTTGTGTTCAATGTTATTGGCTCAGAACAGGCCCAACCACAGAGACTGATTTACACCATCCTCGACTTGCTGGGATACAAGAAAGAGAGTGAGAATTCCCACCACATTGCATACGCGTTTGTAGACGTCGAGGGCACCGATCTATCAGGTAGAAAGGGTACTTGGATAGGCTACTCCTGCGACGAGGTTCTTGACAAGGCAACAGAGCTCGCTAGGGAAGAGGTCGCAAAGAGAAATCCAGATGAGAGTGATGACTTCAAGGACAAGGTGGCGACACAAGTCGGAACTGGTGCAGTAAGGTACATGCTGCTCAAAGCCTCTCCTGACAGGAAGATCACTTTCAGGTGGAGCGAAGCACTGGACTTTGATGGAGATGCTGCCCCATACCTCCAATACTCCCACGCGAGAGCTCAGAGAATCCTCGAGAAAGCAGGCGAGATTGTTTCTGCGCCTGCAGACTTGACGCTCCTGTCGACCGAAGTCGAGTTCGCTCTGGTGAAGGCGATTGCCATGTTCCCCCAAGAAGTGCTCGATGTAGTCAGGGGACTCAAGAAGAGCACGTGGGGGACCAGCTTCGACTGCAACAGACTCACATCATACTGCTACGGACTGGCGAACCTCTTCAGTAGGTTCTATGACTCGTGCCCAGTGCTCAAAGCTGAGCCAGCAGTAGCTGCAGCCCGGTTGGAATTAGTGAAGGCCTTCAAGATGACAATGGCGAACTGTCTGGAAGTGCTTGGAATACCCGTAGTGGAGAGAATGTGATTCATCCAGACGTCACTTGGGCCGACTCGACCACAATCGAGGGGGTCACCATGGTTCCAGTCGCCCTTGTATCAGCACCCACTCTGTGGATCCTTTGCAGCAGGTCGCGCATGTTGATACCGACGAGCGTGCTCTTGACAGGATGCTTCACTTCTCCGTCCTTTATGTAGAACCCTTCCATCACCATGGCACTCAAGTCGCCAGTCGTCATGTTAGGCCTGTCCCCGGTGTTGCGGCATAGGATGCCAACTTTGAGTTCCGAAACGAGGTCATCAAGTGTTCCTTTCCCGGGAGTGATCATGAAATTGGAGCTCGCAATGGATGGCGTGCCTGCGTACGAAGGACGACTTGCATTGCCTGTGTTCTTGATACGGTCCTTGTTCGCTGTATAGGAGTTGTGTAGGAGACTCTTCAATACTCCACCATTCAGTATCTCTGTGCGCTGTGATGGAACTCCCTCTGCATCGAACACGCGTGACCCAACGCCCCCCTTAAGGATGCCATCATCAACTATGTGTAACTCCTCAGAAGCAATTCTAGATCCAATGGCGTCTGAAACGTATGACCGCCCGAACTGTACCTCCTCAGCATTGATGGCCCCAGCAAAGCCACCACCAATCACAGTAGTGACAGCAAGAGGAGTCAGTATTACAGGCATCACTCCACCCTCGACGGTCTTGCCACCCAAGCAGTGTATGGCGTTCTCCGACGATGACCTGCCTACCCATTCGGGGTCTATATCTTTGAGGTGTCGCGAGATCTGGAATTCGTAGCTTGCAGTCTGCTCGCCTTCCTCCTTGATTGTGGGGTAAGTGTACACCGTCGCAGAAGTGGTCTGGTCAGAGAGTGAGATGCCCTGCGAACTGACGATGGCCTTTGCGCCTGACGAAACGCTCAGTTGAGCCTCGATGGCGAACTTCTTGCCAGCAAGCACGGCCTTGGCTGAGTCCACAGCTCTGATCACTAGCTCCGCGGCATCCTCTGATTGCAGGCTGACAATGGTGCGGTCATAGAGACCACTCACTACGGGGTAGCGCTCTTCTGAGGACGGGAGACTCATGAAGCTCGGGTCAGCGACAGACGCTTTCGCGAGCCCTACAGAGTTCTTGGCCGCTTCTTCAATATCCTTCTCAAGCAGGGTTGTTACGTACGCGAAGCCCACACGCTTGCCGATCACTGATCTGATTCCACAGCCTGCATCGCGCCTCTCCGAAGCGCTCTTTATGGCACTATTCTCAACATCGACAGAGAACGATCTTGCTGAGGCCAGATACACCTCAGCCTGTTCTGCTCCAAGGCGCTCCGCTGTTTTGACAGCCTTCTCGCCAATCGCTAACAACTGTTGAGTCACTCTACATACCTCCTACTGGCACGCCACGTATCCGAGCATGCGGCCCCCCGCTGTTGTCGGGCACCAACTGCCCATTCTTTCCACATGTGCCAGCTTCCATCTCGAAGTCCTTGGCAATTCCATCTATCTTGGCTAGTACATCTAGGATTTGACCTGCGAGAGAGACATCACGCACCATTTGCCCTAGTTCCCCCTTCTCAATGAGGTAACCGTGACTCGCTTGGAACATGAACTGCCCCTTGGACGGCTCGGTGTAGCCATAGTTGAAATCGCATAACATGACGCCTTGCTTGGTGTCTGCAATGAGTTCGTCCACCTCCCAATCACCACGTTCCATGAAGGTGTTGCTCATGCGAGGAATAGGCTCATACATGAAAGACTGGGCCCTGGCTGCGCCATTAAGTTCCATCCCCAATCTACTGGATGACTCAAGACTATGAAGCAGGTCTGTCAGGATTCCGTTCTTCACGAGATGCCTCTTGCGAGTCTTGGTGCCCTCCCAATCGTACTCGAAAGTGCCTCTCTGACCGACAAGCGTCGGATCATCGCTAAGATTGAGGCTTTCGGGACCCACCTTCGTTCCGACCTTATCCTCAAGGACGGTCGCATGAGCCGGCCAATTATCCGCCTCACATGCGTGGCCAAATGCCTCATGGACCATGACACCATTCAGTATTGGATCCATGATCACATCATGGACACCGCCCTTTGCGGCCACTGACGAGAGCAGCTCAACAGCCAGTTTTGAAGACTCCTCTCCCAGAACCTGCACTGGCTCCGTCTGCATCTGCTCAAAGCCGCCCCTCACGCCAATTGACTTGTATGCACGCTGTCTGTTGGCACCATCCTTGGCTGTCGCCATGCAGGTGATCCGCGGAAGAGAGTTCTCTATGTGCACAGCCGTGCCCAAGGAGTTGGCAACATATAGCTCGCTCCACATGTCAGCATATGTCGTTCGGGTGTTGGAGATCCTCTTATCGAACCCCCGAGCTTGGTCGTCTATCATCTTGGCGAGCCCGACCTTCTCCTCTATTGACACGTCTTGAAAGGGTCGCTTGACCTTTAGATGGACGCTGTCAGTGAACGTCTTCCCTTCAATGCCAAATTTGGCAGCCACACGTTCATGTGTGGCAAGTGCCAGCTTCGCAACAGACTCACCAGTCCGACGCATACCACTTGCAGTGAGGTCGGTACACTGACCGAATGCCCAAGCCCCATCAATAAGTGCCCTTATGCCAGCACCCTTCAGTCTCGACATGGTCGCACGCTTTGTGATCCCATCACTCATCTCGATGTTTGTCGTAATGGTGTTCTCAATACGGACATCAGAGAAAGCGACTCCAACCTTGATGGCTGCATCAATTGCTGCTTTTGCAAGACTCTCCATAATCGGCTGTCCCTACATATGGCGGCTATGACCCGGAATATAACCGATTTGAAGACTGCATTCACACTCAACGCCTAGAGACAATTAGCCTCAAACTGGGTTTCCCTGCTAATACCGACGTGATACACAGCCAATTATTCAAGACTATACCACGGTAAAGCTTGAGTCCAGAGGCCCGGAGGAAAACAGTTGAACGAAGATCCCTCAGTTCATGCATGTCAAGTGTGCGGTAGCAATCGAGCCACTCATCTCTGTGAGGACTGCGGAGAGATACTGTGTCTGGACTGTATGGAAACGAAATCCAGCGTGCACTATGTGTGCAGCAATTGCCATCATGCGCTAGGGACACCGCCGCCGGGGGAGAAGTTCGAGAGATGCCCAGAATGTGACTCGAAGGAGCTGAGTCTTGGCAAACGCCTAGAAGAGATCTGTCCAAGATGTCACTCCTCGCGTACAGCTCCAATCGAGGAGAAGAGAAGAGCTCTAGCACAGGACATGCGTCGTGCAATCATGAGTATTCAGTACGGCTACATGAGGCTGAGAGACTTTACGAACAGGCTCACATCAGCGAAGAGGCTTCTGGTATCTCTTAGGATGGCCAACTTCCTTCACTACCGATGGTTGGAAGACAAGATCGAGGACATACAGTCCGAGCTTCCGGCAATCAAGAACAGAGTTGCCAATCAGGCAGAGATCATTGCAAGACAGATGACGGCCGAAACCAAGGGCTTCCTCGACTACAACACATGGTCAGCGGCTCAGTTTCCCTTTATAGGAGGAGTGACCAACCGCATAACAGAACTTGGCAATCAGTACAGGCGCAATGTCGATGAGGCTCTTGAGAGTGTACGACTTACAATCTCAGATTTGGAACAGCAACTGGATGGACTGGACTACTACAAGAAGCAGTTTGCAGGTTTCTACGACACTGCGGAGCTGTCGGTCAACGAACTGCCAGTCTGTGCTCTGCCTGAGATAAGGATTGCAGGCAGTGACTTCCTCAAGAATGACAAGGCTCTGGGCACGCTCTACATAACAAACAGGAGACTCATCTTCATTGCTGAAACAGGTCGGTTACGCAAGAAGACTGACATCATATTCGATTTCCCTCTCATGTATCTGAAAAGCATCGAAGGTGACGGTCGTCTGAGGAAGAGGGTTGTCCTGAAGATGAAGCAGGGCGAAGTCAAGCTCTCTTGTAACGAGCAGACGGAGAAGGTGCTGCCAGACTATGTCGAAATCGCCAGGAAGTTCGACAAATACATGCAGTCGGATCTCCAGAGAACGAGGAAGCTCGGTCAATCAGATATCCCCGTCAGTGATGTTAGACTCAAGATCGAGGAGCTTGTGTACTCGCTCATCTCCTCAGGCGCCGCCGTAGAGCAAGACAGAGAAACGGGGAGGGCATCTGGTGCATATCCGAGACATGTAGGGCCGTATGCGGCCGGCGCCCAGTTCCGGCGTGATTTCCGGCAGAGCAGCAGCCCCTACCCGCGTGACCGACTGAGAAGGGACATAGAAGGCATGTTTGAGAACCGAGAACAGCCACACCGACCAGATGGTTCAAGCAGTTACATGTCCAGCAGTGACACGTTGGTCATCGATGATGCAATAAAGGACACAGTGCATCTCTTCAGGAGCGGGCAACTGGTGCCCGAGGACTTCATCAGGCGATACAAGGGGCTCATGCGTGACTCATACGACACTAGAAGAAGACTGGAGTCTGTTTCAAGATATGCGCAGAGTGTAGAGCGGTGATCAGACGCCCAGCTCTTTCTCAAGCGACTTGATGGCTTCTTCGAGCTCCTCGGCTTCTGTCACTGGTCTTGTACCCGAAGGCGCGCCAACAACCCCTGCGGCCGCATCTATCTCCTCCATGGCGGCTGCCATGTCTTCCGAGGTCACTTGGCTCTCTTTTGTGGAAACAAGAGCCTCTTCTGATATTCCGCTCTCAATTTCGAACTCTTCAAGCCTGCGAGTGATCTCGTCCAGATTCTGGATGACCTTTGTCGAGTCTGTTGCGTCGCTCAACATGCCAAGTATCTTCGCAACCTGTTCGACTGCTAATCCGGTCTTGGCGGTAGCTTGGGCCCGAGTGATGTGAGCAAGCACCCTCAAGAGATGAAGCCGTGAACGGTCAACTGACAGAGCGAATCTCCTAAAGCGAATCATCTCCGCCGCGTAGGTCCTGTATGCGTCTGTTTGGCCCTCCTTGCGGGCACGAACCGCTCGCGCCTTAGTATCGCGCTCCTCTTTCTCAAGCCTGTTCCTTTCGCGCTCAAGCTGCTTGGTCAGTATTCTGAGCTGGGATGTGACCTCTGTAATGTCGGGTTTCCTACGACCCCAAGACATGGCTTTCTTGATTGTACCCAATGAGCTCACCGCATCCGGGGAGAGACTCCCAAGTCGATTTCGGAGGCTGTCCGTTTAAACCTTCGCAGAAGACAAGACATCTTCGCCGAGGGCGAGTTTGAGAAACCTCGACACAGACCATGAACACACAAACTCTTAACCGCTGAAGAGCAAATGGCATTCGAACGCGAAATGTCAGGATCAGATGCTGACCGGCTGGACTTGGGCTTAAGGGCTCTCCTAGACAAGGCCATTGACCTTGATTATAGAGGGATGAAGAAAGAGGCCTGCCAATACTATCTCAAGGCCAGCAAGATCCTCATCAAACTCTCCAATTCGACCTCATTGCCATCACTCCGCAAGCACTACTTCGACAGGGCTCAGGAGTGTGTGGATCGTGTGAAGCGCATCTCTGGAGCAAAGGGAGTCGCCGGCCCACCAGACAGCCTCAGAAGACTGGTGACACAACCAGGAGAAAAGATCCAGAAGACTGCGACACGATCGGCATCAGAGGAAACAGAGGAAATCGACGAGGACACAAAGAGGCTTCGTGAGATGATTGCGGACACCATCATAGCTGAGCGGCCGGACGTAAAGATGTCAGAAGTGGCAGGACTAGAGGAGGCAAAGCAGGCAATCCAAGAGGCTGTAGTCGCCCCGATGAAACACCCGGAGCTGTTCAAGGGAAAGGCAAGACAGCCATGGAGAGGAATCCTGTTTTATGGACCAGCGGGCTGCGGCAAGACTCTCATAGCAAAAGCTGTTGCTTCGGAGGTGAACGCGACCTTCTTTAACGTGTCAGCAGGAAACATAGTGAGCAAGTGGTTGGGAGAGTCTGAGAAGCTTGTCATGACACTGTTTGATATGGCGAGGAAGAACCAGCCGGCAATCATCTTCGTCGATGAACTTGACTCAGTCGGTGTTTCCAGATCCGATCACGATGTTGGAGGCGAGCGGAGGCTCAAGACTCAGCTGCTGACTGAGCTTCAAGGAGTGGCCAGCAACCCAAAGGAACGAGTCACAGTCATCGGTGCCACCAACCTACCATGGCAACTTGATTTTGCCCTGAGGTCTAGGTTTGAGAAGAGAATCCATATTCCCCTTCCTGGAAAGACATCACGACGAACGATGTTTGAGCTACATATGGAGGATGTAGAGGTTTCACACGACGTTGACTTCGATGAACTTGCGGACCTGACAGAGGGCTATAGTGGTCGGGACATCAGCGTTGTGTGCAGGGAAGCTGCCATGGAGCCTATAAGAGATCTCCAGAGTACTGGAGAAATGGACCGCGATGGCCCGATTGAAAACATCCGACCTGTTTCGAGGCAGGATTTCCTCCAAGCCATTGACAGCATTGGACCCGGTACTTCTCCCGAGGACGTGAAGAAGTATGTCGATTGGGCGGAGGCAACATAGGCTGTGAGTGTGAAGGAACGACGAAGGCAGAAGGAGCGATCCAAGCCCCGAAGTGAGTCCAAGCATCAGGAGGGTGCGGTGGACACTGAGGCCAGCATCGAAAGCTTCGTCACTTCCGAGCAAGTCGAATCCCCTCTCGAAACTCCGGAAACAACTCAAGTTGCCGAGCCCGAACCGCAGGTTTCGGAGCCCGTCACTGAGGAGGCTCTCGTGCCACAGGTACTTCTGCCGCGGTGGGGTGACAACAAAGAGTCAGAATGGATGTACCAGATTCCTCCCAGAGATGAGGACAGAGATATGTGGATGAATGAGTGGGCCGACTTCGTGATCCAGTGGACGCAGTCAAAAGGCCTTCATGTCCTCTCTGTTTCAGCCTTCATCAAGGAACCACCTTTCAGAGACATGCTTGGAAAGGTAGACGCTTTCAGACTGATTGGAAACGCATTGGTCGACAAGGGAGTTGCAGAATGGCTTGATGACAAGAAGCGCCAACTCCGAGTCTACTGGAGACCCCTTGAGGAATGGGCCGATTTGGTATATGGGTGGGCCATTGAAACGGGAAACCTGCACCTAGATGTCAAATCCATAATCATACAGGAAGCTAGTAGGGAGTTTGCCAGTCTTCCTGAGAGAGACTTGCATCAAGTAATGGAGATGCTTGTAGACAGAAAAGTGGCAGAGTGGGTGGATAGGAAGAGGGGGGCAATACTAATCCGAGTGTGATTCCCCTATACCGAGCCGTTCCTGCCTCGAAGTCCTGGAAAGTAATACCGTCCCCCCGTGGAGAAACGGATGTCGGCGACAGCCATGCCTGAGTCGACCAGGCTAGACAGGACTTGGCGCGCGTGATCTTCAGACCACTTCAGCTGCATCATGAGTTCCTCTATAGAAACATGCCCTTTTGTAGCGGCTATGTTGATGACATCAGCCTGGTCTCTCCGCAGCTCAAGTGGACGCAGCTCGACGACCTTTACGCCGCCCCTTAGTGTTCTGATGCCAGGGATGAGACCGTGTTCTGCGACGCGGTTCACAGCCTCGATCACGTCATTGTAGCTCACAGATTTGAGTTCTGGGATAAGGCGCACTACCTCCACTATGAGTTCTGCCAGTCCCATGAGGCCCTTAGATGCGTTTGCCGTAGCAACATCGAGCACGGCCAATCCGATGTGGTCATAGTATTCCTCGGTGGTCATGCCCTCGATTGAGGCCATTGAGCTCTTGCCGTGAAGACCCAACAGGACTGATGCATCCGGAAATGACTCAAGCACCCTCTCTTGGTCGATGAAATTCACAGGATCTATGCCCATGTGTCGAAGGTCTTCGATACAGTCCTTGACCTCCGCAAGAAGCGCATCTGATTCCCTCTGAAATGACCGTACATCCACGGTCCCCATGTCGTACATCTTCTTGAGCTGATCCAGCGTCGCAATCGACGCCCATAGCTCGGATTGGAGTCGTTCACTCATCGGCTCGAATCCCTTCTTTGTCAGTTTCTACTACTGATTCACTATGAATCCGCACTGCTTATGCTTTAAGTGAGAGTATTATTGAGGCGGGTGCTACGGCGTCAGTCTATCGCGGTCTCGTGGGAGCAGAGTCGCTTCTCTGATATTGTCAATCCCTAGGACCTGCATTGTCAGGCGTTCCACACCCAGACCAAGTCCTCCGTGGGGAGGTGCACCGTACCTGAATGGATCAATATAGAAACTGAAGTTATCAGGATTGAACCCCTTCGCCTTGAAGCGCTCCACTAGTAGATTGTGAAGATGTATGCGCTGGCTGCCCGTTGTAATCTCCATGCCCTTGTACAGGAGGTCGAAACTCTCTGTCATTCCTTCATCTGTCAGACTTGGCATAGTGTAAGCCGGTCGCAACTCGAGAGGATAGTGGGTCACGAACACCATGTCGGTTCCATACTTCCTGGGAAATACCTCTCCTAGGATGTGTTCGCAGTCTGGGTCGAGGTCGTCTGTATATGACAATTGTTTCCCGGCTTCGTTGACTATGTCAATGGCCTCTTTGTACTTCACCCTCTTGAACGGCACCTCTGGGACCTTCAAATCGATTCCCAATAGCTCGAGCTCTGCGGCAGCCTCTTTCGTGGTCTTCTCGAAGGAGTGGTGGAGCATCTTCTCCTCCATGCTCATCACATCCTCGACGCCGCCAATCCACGCCATCTCGAAGTCGAAAGAAGTATACTCGTTGACATGGCGACGAGTGTTGTGTTTCTCAGCACGGAAGACCGGTGCAATTTCAAAGACCCGACCGAACCCGGCCAAAAGCATCAGCTGCTTGTAGAACTGCGGGCTCTGTGCAAGGTAGGCCTTTCTGTCAAAGTAGTTGACCTCGAAGAGATTCGCACCGCCTTCTGTGGCTGCTGCAACAATCTTTGGCGTGTGTATCTCGACAAAATCATTCTTCTCAAGATACTCACGTGCATGCTTCACGAGGCAATGTTGTACCCTGAATATCGCATTCACCTTGGGCTTGCGAAGGTCAAGAACGCGGTGGTTAAGCCGGGTTTCCAGATCAATGTCAACCTTGCCTTCGACAATGTCGATTGGCAGTCGTTCAGCGGTGTTGATGAGGCGTATCTTGCTTGGAATGACTTCCACTCCGCGTTCGACCTGATCTGCCGCAACCACCGTTCCATGTACAACCACTACCGATTCGGGCTTGAGCTGACCAGATACCTCGAACACATCCGTTGGGACTTTCCCCTGCGGTATTGTCACTTGAACCATGCCACGTTCGTCCCTGAGGATAAGAAACTTGATTCTCCCTTTATCACGGAGAGTGTGAACCCATCCAATGAGTGTCACCTGCTTGCCAGCGATCTTTGGGGTCACTTCGCTAGCGAAATGCGAACGCCTATCTTTGCCAATGCGCTCAACACCGGCCTTAGCATAGAAGTCTTGTTCATTTAGATCACTCATTTCTCATCAGCCAACTGTGCGTGAGGACTCAATGCTGAGCACAGGCGAATGTCGCCGCACTCTGCCGCAATGCCACCTCTCGGATGCATTAAGAGGCTTTTGGATGCGAAAACAAGACAGGTCGAATTGAAGAGAAAGAAAAGAGAGCGCCGCAGAGTCTGGTGCGGCGTTCCCACAACGTCTGATATCATGCGAATGCATTGGTGAAATCACATTGGCGCCGACACAAGCACATAGACCCTCTCTCTCGCATCGTCGCTGTGCTCCTCCTCATGGATGAGGCCTAGGGCCCTAAGCCGACTGACACCATAGTTCACTGTTCTCGGTGGCAGATAGCTCAGAGTGATCAGGTCTTGCCGTGACAAACGGCGTCTGTCCTTAAGGAGCACGTAGACGAACTTCGCAGAGGGAGGCAACGACAAAAACGAGTGCCGCGCAAACGCGATTCCCCCATTGGGTCATTGCCATGTACTGATACCTCCTGAGTTCTCTTGTGGCTCGAAGCAGAATCCATCCAAATAAGGATTAGCATAATCGAAATGTTGCTATTCCTTCTTCAGAATGAGTATCCACTCTCCCGACATGCGTTCCTTTCTTGGTATGTGAATGAAGTGCCTGATAAGGCCTGAGAAAAACCGCTTTTCGAGTGTGAAACCAACGTCGTCAGAAACGGCAATCTCGGAGAGGATGTCCTGCGACCTTATGTTCACCCCGCGGATAGTATTGTTGCCAATCGCTACGCAGTAGTGTCCACCCGGTTTCAGGATTCTCAGGGTTTCACAGAACTGCTCCTTCATGTCCATAAAGAACTTGTACGTGATATAGGACCGACGCGGGTCGACTTTGTGGATCTTCTTCAGCGATGGATCAAGTGCTACAAAACCAGACTGTCGGAGATCTGCGTACTCCTCCTTGTACACAGTTTCTGTGCCTATGTAGTTCCGTTTCACATCGGACAGCGGTCCCGCCTTCATGAGACCCAGCCAGTACATCTCAAGTTGGTGAGTCCGTGGATAGTCGACCGCATTGATGTAGGGAGGAGATGTGACGGCAAGGTCAATTGCTTCATCTCCAAGACCAGTCTTGGTCGCGGTTCCTTCACAGACTTTGGCAGCCGGAAGACCACCGGTCTGACAGGCACGCGAAAATGCTGTCATTGCATCAGTCTGTCTGGAGAGCGCCGAGATGAAACGACTCGCAGCCATGCCCTCAGCGACTTCCTTGTGAAGCCGCTTTCTCACGACTGTGCGTGTGCAGTGGGAATCGGCGTTCGAAACCTCCCTTATTATTGAGGAGAAAACCACTTTCAAGAAATCATGGATGTTCTCCCGTTCCTCAGAGTTCCCGCCTTCAATAGCTCGTGCCCTTGCAGCCATGTCGATTGCGTCCCTTATGATCCCGAGCTCTCGCAGAATGAAGGGCTCAAACCAACAGTCCCTGTAGGGAAAGCCCGGGACGTGAGGCTCATGCGAGTGATCTTCCAGCATACCCCGTACTCGCTCGATGACCCAAAGCTTGGTTCGTTCCAGCGGGCCAGAGTCAAGCGCCGTAGTCTTCACCTTTGTTAGCAAACGCGCCATTGGGTCGATGTCTATCCCTATGCCGAACCGGCGGCTCAACATCGCCTCAAGCACTGTAGTACCACTACCGCACATGGGGTCCAAGACAGTCGCACCGACCTGAGAGTACTTCTGAATCAAGTAGCGAGGAAGCTCCGGGAAGAACTTTGCAGGAAACTTGTGTATCCCATGGGTCAGGTATGTCTGGTCCTTGCTGATGACAAGGATATGAGCACCATCTGGGATGTCAGAGTCGATCGGGATGTCACCATTTATCTCTGTGACAACATTGACGTTTCTGCTGCCGCGACGGCCTGCAGATTGCTTCCCGGTGTCGTCGATCAGTGATGGAATAGTACCCATTGAGTGTCCCTTGTATTCTACTGTGAAGGCTCTTATTGTTTTCAGGTTGAAAGAGGAATCCGACCGCGGCCAGATAGCCGTCAGAACAGCGACTAGGTGATGGGCACACCCGACTCCATCATTATGCGCTCAAGGCGCCTGCGATTGCCCTGTCAAATCTGTCCACAGCATCGTCGATGTCTGCCTTCGTTATCACGTAGCTTGGGGTGAACCTGATGCAGTTCTGACCAGCGCTGAGGATCCAGAGCTTCTGCTTCTGGACTGCGTTCTCTACCACGCGCTCTCTGAGTTCGCGGGCCTTCTCCTTCGACGTCTTGTTCTTCACGAACTCGACACCAACCATTAAGCCGATTCCCCGGACATCACCCACAACCTCGTGCTTGTCCTCCAATTCACCCAGCCGCTTCATCAAGTAAGCACCATTCTCGGCATTCTTCTTCAGAAAACCTCCATCCTCCATGTGCTTGATGAGCCACAGGGCCAATAGCGAGAGCTTCGGCTCGGCTGAGAATGTTTCCGAGTGACGAGATGCTGAAGTGAACATTGGCACGGGTCCAATGGACGCGCCCATGGGATAACCTCCTCCCAATGCCTTTGCTATCGATACGAAATCTGGAATAACACCATGGTTCTCGACAGCGCACCATTTGCCAGTTCGGCCCATGCCCGCTTGGACCTCATCAGACATGAAATAGGCACCAAACTCCTTGGTTACCTCATACATGCCTTTGACTGCTTTGGCAGGAGGCACAATCAGACCGCCCTCACCACAGATCGGTTCCATGACTGTGGCGGCGATATCGTCACCCTCGACCTGAAGTGCATACCTGAGAGCCTCCACGCATTGGATATTGCAGCTCTCGACCTGCTGGCCATACGGACAGCGATAGCAGTATGGGTAGGGAACACGTGTCACATCGACACCTTGTGGGAATCCTGACTTGTGACGAGAGTTGGAGGCTGTCAGTGCCAGCGCATAGCCAGTCCGACCGTGAAATGCAGGTCTGAAGGCCACGAACCTCCGTTTGCCAGAAACATCCATTGCTGACTTCATACATCCCTCGACAGCACGAGCCCCAGAGGTTGTGAAGACTACACGCTTCCTATGCGTTCCAGGGGTCAATCGCGCCACCCTTTCGGCAAGCAGAGTCTGTGGAATGGCATCGAAGTCCTGTCCCGGCAACTCTGTAACGACATCGGCAATACTGGCCTCAAAGGCGAGAAAGGGCTTGTATCTCAGTCCAAATGCGCGGACAGCTACGCCACCTGTGACGTCGAGATACTCGGTGCCTTCTACATCGTAGATCCTTACTCCATCTCCCCGAGTATGGTCCAGACATCCATAGACGTCCCGGTCCTGTGTGGTGATGGCAAGGGCTTCTGCCGCCCTCTTCTTCCAGTAGTCGTTTGTCATGGTCTTCGGACTGATGTCTGTGAACCCAAGATCCCTGAGAATCTGAATGTGTCGCTCGTCCATGGTACCACCTCCCTTATTCGGGCGAACTCACGGCATACTTGAACCCGTTATCTAACTTGCTATACCGCTCGCTGACAGAAACAAGCAGGCCTGAATAGCCAGCATCCAGAGAAACAAAGAGTGCGGCAGACACAAGAGGTGGGTCTGCCGAACACTCTGGTTTTGGAAACTACTGCTCCGTGAATCTTCAGAGCAACAAGAGGATGGCACCGATGATGACTAGGATGCCAGCCAACTCACCATCGAATAGGGCTAGCAGAATCCCTAGAATCAAGTACACAATCCAGTTGCTAGCAACCTTCAGCTGCTTTATGTTTACTTTTCCGCTCGTGGCGAGGACGATCAAGGAGAGAACTATCAGGATTACACCAACAACTACACCACCCCACCCTCCGAATAGATGCAGGAATCCGACGTTCATGTTAAAAATAGCCAGTATTCCCTGAATGATCCCCACAATTCCACCTAGCAGAATCAGAATGTCTGCAATATTCTTGAATCCACCCTTAGCCATTTCATCTACACCTCATTTCACTTCTTGAAGATCAGCAACAGGCCCGCGAGAAGAATCATGAAGCCGGCCAGCATTCCGATGTTGGTCAGCCAACCCAGTATGTCGAAAGTCAGACCTCTTGCGATCAACACTATGGCGATGAAGCCAAGGAGTGCAAGCAGTGCTCCGCTTCGTCCAATCTTGAAGTGGGTATAGCCAGACGCGTCGAACGACAAGGCAACAACGATAATCAATGCAATTCCAAGAACTATGGTCAAGGCTCCTTCAAAGACGCTGCCAGATAGTTCGTCCAACCCCTGCCTAAGCATATTAATGGCAAACACCAACAACACGATGCCACCTAGGACAGTATAGCCCTGCGCGGCACCTTCTGCTCTGCATCCCACGGCGTGTCATCTCCGATAGAGGACGGTTCATTGCGGTAGGCTTGACGTCCTCTCTCCGACTATCAGGGCGTTTGTGCTCTGTAATATGTCTATCGGAGAACAGGGCAAATGGCATAATCGTGGCTTCACAAATGGCGCCCTAGCGCTCATTGTGGGGAAGAATCGGCCTCTATGGGTAATACACAGTGTTGTATTCGTGTGGAAACGAGTAGAGGTCAGATAATGTAGACTGAGGTGGCCGCCCGTGAGGTACGATTCCTACGAGGATGAGAGGCGTGCTGAGAGATCAGTAAGACTCGATAAGACAGAGGGTTACGTTGTCATAGAGGGAAAGGCTTACCCCGCAAGGGAGATAGTCGAGGCTCTAGCTCAGAGCGGGTATGCAGAAATCAGGGCTATTGGAGACTCGCTCATGCTCGGTCGCCGGCGAATCACGCCCATCTTCAAATCACGCCAAGAGAGAGCCATGGCCGCTCTCTGCCATGCAAGTCTGGCATACTGCTGTCCGCTTTCCAAGAGATGTGCAGACAGAGACCGTGCTCTCGAGATGCTTGGACTCACGTCAGCTGACTACGAACACCTGAAGGCTGATTCCCACTCAAGCTTTATTGACGCATCAAGAGGGCTCGAAACTCGCCAAGACTACTCATCACAACAGTCAGTAACCGCGAGGACAGCCAATAGACCGGCGACAGACTGGGGCTACGGCTCCGACGACTACCGAGGAGACTTCGACCGCCTCGATAGCGTGCTACAAACAAAACAGGCGGAGGCCGCCAAGACTGCTGGATCGAGGGATTGGCTCGCCGGCCAAGAAACCGAGCGCGCTCACTCACAAGAAGACCAGTCTTCGGAAAGGCCGGGTTCGAAACCGTTCACAGACGCACGCAATGAGGATTCCCTTTTTGAAGAACGCAGATCTGCAGGCCCTGAAAGAGGCACAGGGAGTAGCTGCAGGACTTGTTCTAGTGATCCTGTCGAAGGACTTGGAAACCTCTTCACTCAAGGCGAACTCAGTCCATTCATGGACGACTCTCGCGAGGAAGAAACAAGAAGTGGTTTCTGCTTCTCTTGCGGCAGGACCCTGAGAGAAGGCATCAAGGTCTGCCCGTATTGTGGATCGTCGAAATGAGCCCGAGCCGGTTCAGTAGTTGCCTATAGCACTCTCGCGTCTTGTCGAGTAGTCTGCAGGATAGTGGAACGAAACGACAAACCTGTCGATCCCGGCGTCCTTACCCAGGGCCTTTATTTCTTGGAACTGTTCCAGCGTTCTTACACCCCACCTGAACAGAGAGGCCCGACCGCCGCGGCGCTTGAACTCTGTTGTGAAGTACAATGACTCGACGAGGTCATTGTACTCTTTGGTGCCTCTTCGAGGGAGCGTCGGTGACCACGGAAAGAGATTGATGAGAACATTGCCCGTTATCTCTCCGATCTTGGCATAGTCATACCCATACTTCTTCGAGCCACCTTCAGAAAGGCCGCTCTCGGGATCAATCAGAACCTCCACTGCTATTCTGAGTGGTTTCGACCTGTGAGTTGCCTCACTGACATCACGAGCGGCGTCCTGCAGGTACCGAAGACCCTGCATGACCTTGTCAGTACGCCACACGTGCCACTTTGCGAGGTATTCCGGGTTATCAGCTATATAGTCGTACACAAGCCGCTTGGGCTCTTGGTCAACCATCGGGGCGAATTCCTTCCGGCATCTGTCACAGAAACAGAACTCCTCGCGCACATATCCTGTGCCAAAGACCAAGATCTCATCGATGGGGTAGGCTCCGAGTTCCTTCACAATCTCCGCGCCGTACTGCCAGAACTCCTCACGGTTTGGACAGATCTGATGAGTCAGTGCAGTGCCCTTCTGACTCACAGATTGGTACTTTGGGTCTCGTGCGAACCAGCCGTCTGTATAGAAGTCCATCCCGACAGACGAATCAATACTCAATGCGTTTGTGAGAGCCACCCACTGCTCGAAGAACTGTGTGTACTTGTCATCAACTGGAGCGGTGCGGCTGGGATAGATTGTTTTCCCACTGGGGTCCTTTCCGACGATTCCTACCTCCCTCATGTATGATGCGTACGTCGACAAGAAGTCCTTGGCCGTCATCTCAACATCATCAGGTCGGAAAAGAATCGTCATCTTCTGCATGAAGAACTCACGAAAGTTCAGCTTCATCTTAACGCGGCCCCATCATCTTTGGCAGGTTCACGGCTGTCTGTCCCCTAGCGCTAAACCTGTGGTGTGCTATAAGAGTTTCTTAGTTGGACCGGTCACACCAGCGAGCAGATACATCAGTTATGAAGTCAAGTGGAATTAGCTATGCTAGAAACAGGGCACGCAAGATAATCTGGACTGTAACTCACTCGTCGCGCGAAGGCCCGGCACCAGACAAGTGCTGCGGCTCCTGTTTCGCTCGGTGAGATTACGGGCATCCCAATCGGATTACATTGGTTGACTGCATTCCTAGAAGAACTGTTCCAGAGTAGTGAACCCAAGAAGCTCCTCGAACTCAAGACCGACAGAATCTAGGACCTGTTCGAAGACTGAGTGTAGGGTATCGATGTACTTGTCCTTGTCAAGCCAGTAGCTCTTGCCCTGAGCCAGGTCCACTGGCAGAACTCCCTCATCACCCTTTGTCTTAATGTAGGATATGATCGTGCCGGCAGGTACGTCATAGCCAGCAGCCTTCAGCATGAGTGCGGCCCGAACATGTTGCGGCTTTGTCTTGCCATACTGCCCAAGGTCCTTGGTTATTTGCACTCTGAATGCCACTTCTTCCGGTGTATACGGTTCACCCCTACCTTCTAGCCGGTCTATGACCTGATTGACAATATCACGTATCTCAACCTTGGCCGTTTCGAAGCCGTCGACGCTGTCCACCTTGCTCAAGACACCAAGCATGCGCTTGAACGCCGCCTGTGCGAAGTCCGGCGTGTTCCGCTTCTTACCACTGAGACCCTTGACCTCAACCCCACCAGTCTTATACACGCCGATGTAATTCTTCTTACGGGCAGACAGAGCTACATACTTGTACGTCTTGTCCACCTCAAGATCGATACCTAGTTCCTTTCGAGACCATTGTACGAGCTGCTCCTGCTGCTCACGACTTGGATTGTCTAAGAACACCGAGTCGGTGTCACCATACAATACCCTAATCCCCATGGACTCGGCTCTTGCCTTCGTACTCAGGATGGCGTTTCGTCCGTAGGCAGTGACACTCTCTGCAGCTGGCATGCAGAACAGCTCGAAATGAGATGCCCCTGTGACACCATATGACGCATTAACGAAGACTTTCAAGGCCTTCTCGACAACAGAGGACCACTTCCGAGTCTTGTCGTCAAGGGACGCGTCCTTGCTTCTTCCCTTGAACCACTTCACACGAGTGTCTCTGAAGAAGCCCACTGTCTGACTAATCATTCCTCGGCGCTTCTTGCACGTCCAGTGACTAGTTTCGGGCACTCTGTTGTCAGTTGCATTTCGGCATTCGTCATGAGGACAGTCCACTGTTTCATAGCTGATGTTGTGGCGTTTCATTATCGTCGGATACAGGCTTGCGAAGTCGAGGACAGTCGCATTGAAGTGTACGCCTGCGACAGGCTCAATCACGATTGCACCTTTGAACCGCTTGTCCTTGATGACGGCTTCTGTCTGGGCCTCAGACGACTTTGCCGTTTCAATGTCAACTTGTCGGGGTATCAGGCACTTCCTAGTCCTGTGTTCCTGTCTGAATAGCGACTGGATCCAGGAAGATATGCCTTGACGCGTGACATCCTCCATTGAGAGGCGGGAGATACGCATGAGGAGGACGATCAGGCGAAGCAAGAGGTTGCTGTCGAACTGAGTGATTCTGAGTGTGATGCTCGAGTCGTTCCAGCAGTAATGAGCCAGCTCAAGATATGGGAGACCAGAGATATCATTGCTAAGCCCAAGTTTCCCTACGCCGAGCAGTCCCTTAGCCACAGCGTCAAGGTTGTTCTGTTCATAAGCACCTGACAGTGCATAGATACGGATTGAGGGGTTCTTCAGGAATTTGTAGAGGTCAACATGGATCCCTCTCTTCAGAAGAGCCATATCTTTGCCAAGTGTGATCGGACAGTTCCTCTTCAGATCGATGCCCAGACGCTCCGCCCGGTGATAAAGGTAGTTCAGATCAAAGGCATCGCCAACGAACGTGAGTACTATAGGGTATGTGTCAATCAGTCTGAAAGCTTCCTGTATCATATCTACCTCCTTGTCGAAGTAGACTATCTCTAGGTTGGCCGGGAAGTCGTTCCCCTTCTTCCCTTCAGGATGGTTCTTTCGTTTCAAAACAAGGCACTTGTCGTGTCCTTCGTTGTCAGCCAGCCCTACAGCTATCACTTCATAGTTGGCAGTCGCCGGGTCAGGGACTCTGTTCTTGACAGGAGCAAAGACCTCTATGTCCACAGCAACACGACGAATGTCTGGAACATCGGTAAAGAAGACTGGAGCGTATCTAGACACCAGCTTCTCCACTCCTTCCTCATCCTGCACGGTCTTCCTGAATTCCTCTATTATCTTGTCATCGGTCTTTGAAGAACTAAGAACCAAGTTGCCCCGCTCTATTTTGTACATGAGCCCTGGGACTATGTCTCTGTCATATGTGTAACAGTTTCTATATCGAATGTTTGCCTCCCACGCATGACTCACTCCGTCCTGGACAAGCATCTCTCTGATGGACCCGGAACTGCCCCCTATACTGAGAGGGTCACCAGCGAGTACCTTGGTCATGCTCTTTTGCTGGTCGTGCAGCAAATCGAGTAGCTGTACAGTTTCCGTACGCATGAAACCCGAATGCCTCCGGATACGATCTATCTTCTCGACCGCTTGTGCCGGCAGGTCGGTGTAGCAGTACGGATAATGTCCAGTGTTGTCGAGCCAGAAGTAGAGGTTCTTGCTCTTTGGTTCGTACAGCCGGGCTATTGCTTTTCTCTGCTGTCCGGCATAGTCTACAGACAGGAGGAATGACGACGGCAAATCCTGAGGAGTATCGCTGTCAGCGACACGCACCTCGGTTATGACTTCGGCTTCTTCTGCGACTTCCTCTGCTACCTCTTCTGCGTATTCCTCTTCTGCGGATGCTTGCTCCTCTTGTGCTGGTTCTGGCTTCGGAGGAGCCGGAGGCGGAGAAGCTCTGGGGTTGGCCTCTACTACACCGTAAACAGGCGCCGGCGGCTCATCATTCTGAGCATCCTCATCCCTATGCTTCGACCCAAAGAAGTCCTCGATTGAAGACTGGTCTTTGTTGGCCGCTTTCTTCTCTTTGGCCAAATGCTCTCTCTCACCGCTGTACTTGATTGATTAGGCTTGATAAGCACTTCCCATCTCTTGCACAATCGTTTGCGCCGAGCCCTTCATTAGACAGATGGCAACGCCACCACATATGGTACGCTCATTAGTTACCAAGCCAAAACGGGTTGTGGTCGCACGTGCTGAGTCTGGCGAAGACATCTTGGAAGCAATTGAGAAAGCTGCTGTAGACAATGGCATAAGGACAGGACAGTTCAGCGCCATTGGAGCCCTATCTAAAGCGACGCTCGGCTTCTTCAACCGTGAAACGGCTAGCTATCAGGAAACCACGATTGACAACGACCTCGAGATTGTGTCATGCACCGGCTCCGTCAGCACTTTCGAAGGTGGTACGACAGTCCACGCACACATCGCTGTTGCCGACGCACATGGAGTGTGCTATGGCGGTCATGTTCGTAAGGGCTGCAAAGTGTCGGTCACATTCGAGATCATTTTCATAGAGATGGAAAGGGAAATCAGAAGGAAAAGAGACCGAGCAACGGGGCTCAATCTCATGGATATCTAACCAGAGGCCTAAGAGCCAGCTACTCTTGGACGCCTCCGGGGGCACCTAAGCGGAGCTGCGAATCATCTTGGCGATTCGATCTAGCTGTGCGCGCTCAGCCATCTTCTCTCTATACCCTTCTGGAAAATGGAATCCAAACTCATCCCCCTTGTTTCGTGGTATTATGTGAAAGTGCAGATGCGGGATGTCCTGACCCGCCCCGGGTCCATTTGCGGCTGCAGTAAGAATCCCTTCAGGTTTGAGAGCACTCTGTACTTTGCGAGTCAGCTCTGCCAATCGTCTGGCTAGGTGCGCAATCACATCAGGATCGACGTCGAGTAGATTCACGAAGTGTCTTTTGGGGATAAGCAGACAGTGCCCCCTGCTCACGGGGTAGACGTCCATGAACGCGAAACACACCTCGTCCTGGAATATGACCGAGGCTGGAATCTCTCCTTTCACAATCTTGCAGAAGATGCAGTCCGCCGGACTACTCATGGCTATGATTCAAGCCAAACGGCATGATAAACTGTTCGCACTGGGGATGAAGGACCAACATAAATTAGTTCATTAGCCACATTCTGCTGCCTTCTATACATTTGGCAGCAGCAGGTGGTGTGCTTTGAGTAGCAGGAGAAAGAGAATCGTCTTTGACCAGACACAGAACGAGAGAGGACGTCTTGAAACTACCTACTCTCAGCTTGGCCAGCTCCTCACAGACCACGACTTCAGTGTCGAACCGTACACTGATTACATGATTATGACCAAGGGTCTCGAGGGTGTGAGCGTTTTTGTACTGGCATGCCCCAACAGCTCTAAGCTGAGACCAGCCGAGGCCGATGCTCTAAGAAAGTTCGTGCAGGAC
Source organism: Candidatus Thorarchaeota archaeon (assembly GCA_003345595.1). GTDB lineage: Archaea > Asgardarchaeota > Thorarchaeia > Thorarchaeales > Thorarchaeaceae > OWC5. Next base: position 35,473 of record PRDI01000066.1, read on the forward strand.
GGCGGTGGTCTCATGCTCCTGTCACTATCAGGTGGTGATAGAGGACTCATGAACAACATGAGTATGCTCTCAAAGAACTTCGGCGTGGAGTTTGATAACACGGCTGTCAAGGACGAGAGACACAATGCAGGGCTTCCCACGTTGCCCATCATTACGGGACTGGTGCCGCACCCCATCAGTGAGGACGTCAGTGACGTCGTTCTTCCATCGCCGTGCAGCTTGAGACTGTCCGGAAAGGCAGTCGCAGTTGCCATCACCTCACAGGCGGCAGACCCGGCCAGTCAGCCCGTCATAGCGGCAGTGCAGTATGAAAAGGGCAGGGTGGTCTGCGTGGGAAGCTATGAGGTGTTCCGGAAAGGTGGCGGCCTCAAGAATGAGGGCAACGTTAGGTTTGCTGCCAACTGTTTCAGATGGCTCAGTGGGGATGTACAACTGACCAAGCCTAGCGAGGTCGTCGCCGCACAGGCAAAGGCCGAGGAATCTAGGAGCAGACCCGGTGAAACAGCTGAGTCAGTGACATCTTCGGAAACAGAGAAGACTCTTCGCAGACTCATCAATACAGTCTTTGACCTCCAGAAGGATATTGGACGTGCGACTGAAGGTATTAGTAGGGTGGAGAAGAACATCGAAACTCTAAGATCCCAGTTTCAGGACTTCGCGGACAAGATTCAACAGCAGCTCGGTGTTATGGTGCCTACGGGACAGTTCAGGACAGAAGATGAGAACAGGGCCGCAGAAGTTGAGGCCGATGTGACTTCCCTAGAGAAAGAGCTTAGATCTGTGCAGCAGCTCCGTGATCATATTGAACAGAGACACTCGTCAGGTGCCATGACGAAGGAAGCCTATCTTGAACAGACACAGAAGCTGGACGAGCGAGTCGTAAACCTGAACAAGAGACTCGCCGAAAAACGAGAGGAACTGAAACGGCTTAACGCCCAGCCAGAGAGCACTGTTGCTGGACAAGGACAGTGAATGCTGTCAACTGCGCAGTGTCCTGAAACGTTTCCTAATCCGACCACCAGCGGTCCTGAAGAGGCTGTTGACCACTGAGAACTGATTGTGAAACGCATACGCAACAAACGCGACCAGCAAGAAGAACAGGTATACGTTTCGATCTGGTATGAGAATAAACAGACTCAGAATGAAAGGAATCAAAACCATCCACAAGGACGGATGCACTTCAGTGGACTCCTTGGAGCACATAGCCGACGTCGAGAGCACTGAAGCAAACGGCAAGATGGCAACGGTATAGTACTTGTAGATTCCACGTGGCGAGAACAGGTGGACCCACAGCAACATCATCAGAGAGAGGAAGATGAGTTTCCGCCAGTAGCCCGTGATGTTTCGGTCATCTTTCACTTCTAACAGCATGAGAGCCATGATTGGGAGAAGACCTACAAGCAGTCCCACGGTGTAGTATGTCGCAAGGTTGATGGACTGAGTCAACCATTCAGGGGCACCTAGCACAATGAAAACGACTGCTAGCGTTATCGGATTGGTCGCAGGTGGAGAGTGGGTCAGGTCTGTAAGAAGTGTGGCACCCACTCGCTGGAAGATATAGTACACATAGTTGGCCGGGTCGAACAGGTATGGCATTGACATGGCCCCAGCATACAGAATCACCATAGCAGCGATTCTGGCGAACCCACGAAGGTCCAGTCTATCGCCTGCCGGTCGTTTCTGATATTCAGGCACCGAGTTCTCGACCTGTTCCGTTGTTTGAGGAGGCACCTTCAGGAGATAGGCCACAAGAGGGAGTCCAAGGAAGAAAGCAGTCTGTTTGAACAGAGCCGAAGTGACCATTGCCAGTGCAGCCGCAACCCTGTGCCCGGTCATTGCCAAGTAAAACGAGAGCACTGCAAAGAAGACAAAAGGCGCCGGATTCAGCCACTCGTAGGTTGTATAGTAGAGGACTAGCGGGTTGAAAAGATACACGGCTGCTGATATCTCACCCACGTGTTTGTTGCCAGACAGGTGCCTTGCGATGCCATAGACTGGCAGCGCAGTGAAGTAGCCAAAAAGCGAAATCACAAGCCCAATCCCAAAGGGCTGGAGTGGCAGTATTCGGCCCAGAGCACAGACGTACAGAAAGCAAGGCGGAAAGAAATATGGGATGTGGTATTCAACCCCGCCGACAAAGTGGTACTCGAAGGCATGAGAGTATGGCATGATGCCGACCAAGAACTGGTCTGCCCAGCTCACGTAGTAGTAGTCGTAGTCTGCCCAACCTTCGAATCTGAGCGGCAGAGTGAAGCCGAATACGTTGATTTCTCCCACTCCATTCCAAGCGGCCCTGAAAGGCTCTGGTCCATCATTGACAAAAACTGTGGCCGCCATGCCGAAGACAGCCGCCCATACAACGGCTGCAGAAACCAACACCGACAGGAGTACCCAATGATCGGCCATGACCATGAGCATCTTCTGACGTAGACTCGGTGTTTCTTCAGACGTCAGAGGTGCCTCCCTCTTCTGAGATTCCATGAGAGATTCTCGGCGGGTAGATGTAAGCGCTCAACTTGGCTCTCATGTGATCAGTCGCCGGCAGGCTAGAATGTATGTACTGTCGAATCCGTGATGAAACCTGCCTCACGGGCGCCGTGAACCAATACCAGAACGTGCCAATCTGTGAACTAAGAAGATACCCTACGAATATCAGAATGACCCCGAATAAGTAGACGTTTCTGTTGGGAATGAGAATCATCAGACTGAGACTGACAGGTAGCCAAAGCATCGAGAACGAGAATGGCACTCTGTCCTCTTGGCTGTTCACCATCCGCGCCGAGGAGAAAATCGAGAAGAAAGGTGCAAAGAGAGTGAAATAGTACTTGTAGACTCCTCGTGGACCTGTAAGGTTCACCCAGAGCATCATGAGCATGGTTAGGAGGAGCAACCGGCGGAAGTACTGCCTCTCGCGACCCATTTCCTTGGGCACGAACAGCATGAGCCCAGCGAACAGCACTGTCCCAAATGCGATCAAGAATCCATAGTAGACCAGCCAGTCAAGGACTCGGGCCAGCCATTCGACCCCTGCAACAACGGGCAATACCTGGAGGCGCATTGGTGAGTTACCTGGCGGTGGCTCCGTGAAGGATTCCAGTGGAAAGCCGCCCGCAGCAAGACTAAGATGAAGGAGCAAGTTAGGTTGTGCCAAAAGGAAAGGATACATCACCGCTAGGACAAATAGGACTGCGACCAATGTGTTACTTGCGAAACCTCGGATGTCAAACACCTCAAGAAGTCTATCCACCAGTTTCGTCGGCTCCGAAGTTGTGTCGCATGTGGAGCTCGGTAATGGGTTTGAACCGCCTGCTTCTCCACTGCCATCAGGCGTCTGCACTTCATCTGTCTTCCTCGGTCTTGGCCTCAACAAGAGATACACGACAAGGGGAATCCCCAGAAACCATGATGTCTGCTTGAACAGCGCTGCCGTGACAATCAAGATTGTTCCAGTGTATTGTCGCCCCTTAACAAGCATATAGAACCCTGAGAAGAAGAAGAAAATGAAGGGGGATGGGTTCAACCACAAGAAAGTGGTGTGATACAGGACATTCGGGGTTAGGAGATAGGTGAGAGCGGCCGCTTCTCCAACGTGCCGATTATGCGACAGGTCGCTCGCAATCCCGTACACTGGCAATGCTGTCAGATATCCGAAACACGCGAGTAGTAGTCCAATACCCCAGTCATCAACCGGGAGAGCTATGCCTGCTGCATAGAGGTACGCGTAGAAAGGCGGGAAGATGTACAGTCCGTTTCTGTTGACGAACCCGCCCATCCGGAGATAGCCAAACGCGTCATTGTAGGGCATAACACCGTTCAGCATGTTGTATCCCCAGTGAACGTAGAAGTAACTGTAGTCGGTGTAACCCTCAAACTGAAAATTGATGGTATACCCGAAGAGAACTATGGGTCCGTTACCTAGCCAGACACCTCGGCTATTCCAGAATGAGCTTGACATGTAGTCGATTACTGCGGCATTGAAGACTGATGTCCAAACAAGCATACCCAAGCATAGGACGATGAGCATTGGCAGGTACTCTGCAACCGAACGCTTGGCAAGAGTAGTCCACAGTACAAAGCCGGCGTAGATGAGCAAGAGCTGTGGCACGAAGACCTCGACTGCTGTCGAGAACGCATACGACCAGACTAACGCACTGACATAGAGGGCCGCAAGAAGCACAGCGTA
>PRDI01000067.1 GCA_003345595.1 Candidatus Thorarchaeota archaeon
AATGGGTGGCTGATCATAGGCCTTCAACCAAGGAACTACCGAGAGTGATCCAGACGAGATACTCACCTGTCGTCGACGGTACAGTGTTGATTCGTCTTGACGAATTGCTCGATGTCAAGGACGATCCCAACACGGTACTTCTGGATGCAAGAAGACCAGACGTCTACTCCGGTGATAGCGGAATATGGTTGAGAAAAGGGCACATTCCAGGCGCTGTCAACTTGCCTTGGTTTCTCCTTGTCAATGCAGACAACAGGACAAGAATCAAGCCTGTGGAGGAAGTCAAGAAACTCGTTGAACAGGTCGGTGCAACAGGTGACAAGCTGATCATATGCAGCTGTGGAATCGGTAGATCGGCAACAGTCCAATACACGATAATCAAGCATTTGCTCGGGTATGAGAAGGTCAAGCTGTATGAGGGAAGCTACTTAGAATGGTCTGCTGATCCAAAACGTCCGGTCGTCAAAGGTCAGAAGCCGCGATGATTCCAAACATTCGTTCACTCATTGGGACTAGTACAGCATCCTGATTCCGGTCAATGCGTGTCTTGCCATGACTCGCTTCATGATCGACATCCTAAGTTCAGAGTAAGGTTTCAGGCCCCCTATGAGATCTGTCATGTGACCCCGAATCACTGGGTCGTTTGCCGCCATTCCGCAGATGAGTTCCATGTTCTTCTCCGAATTGAATAGTAGATTCGCAAGGAAGTTCGACACCTTCAGTTCTTTGCCAGTGTGACTCTTCCATCTCTTCTCATACTCCCAAGTCCCATCTGCTCTGCCCTCCGAAATGTCGTGGACCACATCTGCCGCAATCTGGCCAGATTCGATTGCGTAGTAGATGCCCTCGCCAGTAGCAGGTGAAACAAACCCGGCTGCATCTCCAACGAGCAAGGCCCTCCTTGTCACAGTCTTCTCGATTGGGCCTTTCAATGGGACCCTCATCGCTGTCTCGTTTGACAGGTCCACCTTGACACCATTCCTCTTCTCGAAAGATTCCACAAACCTGACCCAAGCATCTCTAAGGTCCTTGGCATAGGGCATGAGACAGCCCAATCCAAGGCTGACCTCATCCTTCTTTGGAAAACACCATCCATAGCCGTGCTGAATGCCGCCAAAGAATACCTCTATGCACAACTTATCAGGGCCGTAAGGACCCTCTGTGATTCGAGCTATGTCAGACGGATCCATGGGCACTCCTGCTTCAAAGCATAGACCAATCTCATCATCATTCCAGCGGGGCTTGATCCCGATTGACCTAGCAACACGACTGTTCACGCCATCGGCACCAACAACAAAGTTGGATGTGAAGGTCTCTCCATTCTTGCACTTGACCACCACCTGCTCAGACTTCTCTTCGACACCGACGACCTCTGTGTTTGTCTGAACTTCTGCGCCTTCCTCCTCAGCCTTCCTCAAGAGGAATTGATCGAACTTGCTCCTCTTGACCGTGTACCCGGTCAGCATGGGCTTGGTACATACCACTCGTAAGCCCGAGGGAGAATAGATGTGCGATCCACAGCTCTCGTGCTCAATCACGGGCGAGATGTCAAAGTCAAGAAGGTTGGTCAGGCTTGGTCTGAAACCTCCTGCACAGGCCTTCCTGCGCGGTGGCTGTTCCTTCTCAATTACTAAGACATCCAAGCCTTTCATGCCAGCACGCCGAGCACAAGCTGCTCCCGCGGGGCCTCCGCCGACTACTATCAGATCACGCGCCATTGCAGAACGTCACCAGCTGGCCGAGGTGAACGCGATACCCGGCTTTTGTCCCTTACAGAGAGGACCGAGAACTCCTACGGCAGTTGTCGAACAAAAGATGAAGTCTTCGATTACACAGTGCTCACGAAACGATTGCTGGGACGAGCAAAGATGATGCTTCTAGGGGCAGACTTGATAGGACGCCATTACCCTCAGCCGGTGTTCTCATTCATTCAGAACAGAAACACTGACACAGATCATGGAGGAAGCGATGATTGATGCTGGGCATGGAGAAAGCAGAGATGTACAACATCGTATTGATGACAGTCGTGTGGCTCTCTGCAATGGTGTTAACCGTATGGGACTTCATAGTCCTCCAGTCTCTAAGCTACCGATTCGGTGCCATCAGCCTCATTGGCTTGGTATGCTTCACAGTGGGGGTCGCTATTCGCTTGGCAGCCAGAAGAACACTAAGAGGCCGCTTTGCACATCGCCTAACGAAGGCAGAGGGACATACTCTGGTGAAGTATGGTGTTTACTCGTATGTCAGGCACCCAGCATACCTAGGCAGCAACTTTCTCGATAGTGGTATTGCATTGCTTCTGAACAGTCTGCTTGGTTTCCTTCTCATGCAGCTTCTGGTCCCTCTGCTCCTGTACAGAATTCGGATTGAAGAACGCATACTGATGAAGGAGTTCGGCGATGAGTACTCAGAGTACGTGCGGACGACCAAGAAACTGATTCCTTTTGTCTACTAGGATTCAGTCTGACTCAAAGCGCGCATACGCCGTTAGACCAAGAATCTCAGATATCTTCTCAGTACTCAGGGATCCGAGCTCACTCGGCCGGTTCGCTATGGCGATCTTCTCAGTGCCAGGAAACTGCTTGTTCAAAACCCTCGCGATGTGACGGGACCGCGTCACGTTCTCCAGACTACCGTCTGTGGCAACTACAACAAGATCCGGCACAAACCCGCTCACTTCGATTCTACTAGGGAAGTCTTCGCTCTCTGCTTGAGTCAATTCAACGGTTCTGACAACTGTACCTGTGTCAGGCCCGCCTAGAGCTTGGGCTATTCCCTTTGTTCCAGCACCACTGTAACCCACGACAAGCACGTTCAAACCAACATACCTAGATCGTTTGCGCACGCAAATGAAATAGAGTGAAATGAGTTAAGCTTTGGCTCCGGCACTGAAGTAGTGCTGAATCTTCGGGAGATACTCGCCCACCGGGGTCTCCCATTTTCCTGTCTTCTCATTGAAAAGGTCGAAGTAGCGTTCGAACGGGAGAGGATGACGCTGATGCAAGGTCTGGATGAAGCATGAGTCGAAGTGCTCTCTAAACATGTCTAACCCCTGGAGAAAGCCGTTGATGTCTTTGGCAGACAGCGATATGTTGATGCAGAACCTGTGCCTCGACTCCATTATCATGTACAGTGGATGAGGCAACTGGTAGAAACAGGATACTATGGACTCGACTGGCTCCCTTGGTTCGAAAAAGCAGTACAGGGTGACACTCTCTGTTTGTGCAGAAAAGGTCGGCCTATATCTCTTGATGATGCCGCTCTTCTCCATTCGTCGGATTCTCTTGGTGACCTGAGGCTCAGAAAGCCCCAGCATCTGCCCTAGCTCGGTCATTGTAGTCTTGACGTTCCTGATCAGGCTCCTCAAAATGAGGACATCCTTTGCATCAAAGGATATAGGAGCAGGATTCTCTTCGAGTCTCATCGCAGGTCGTTTCTTCGTCCTGATTGTCTTCTCAATCCTCGCTGACCATTCGTCCCAGTCACAGACCCACCCATGATCAGGGTCGAACCGATTGAAATCCCCTGGCTTTGTTTCATAGTCGGCAATGTTGAAGATGTAGTAATCCGATATCACACCTCCACGCTTCATCGCTTCTAGGAGGTCCAGGTTCGTGCTCGGGGCTTGTAATGAGTAGGCAGCATGTGCGAGAAACCCGCTGTATTTGCCGTAGGTCGGAGTAAAGAAGTACATCCAGGGAATCACGTCAAAAATCTCGGTAGGAAACCTGCGTCCATTGTTCGCCTGCTGGAGGATCAGAAAGCTATCACCGAGCCCTAGACGTCGCTCGTGCGTCATCACCTTCATGGGTTGAAGATGACCATTTCTCACCATCCTCGCAATACGATAACGCACGGTTCGCGAGGGAATGCCAACCTCCGTACTGAGATCTTCAGCCGAAGCCCTACCTCCCAGCCTCTCAAGTGCGCTGACAATCTTCAGATCGTTCTCGTCTATTCGTGTGTTGTTGCGCCTAGGAGGCGTTCGGTCCATCTTTCAGCCGTCACTCCTTCAACTGAGGCTTTGGTGACCTATGACCGCTACTGATAGAAGGTCGCGCTAGTGGGAAAGCCGACTTGGACATCTCTGGCAAAAATATATAAGTATAGTTGCCAGCAATTTCAGTATAGGTTTCGTCACGGCAATGAAAGAGTTTGTTCCTTGCCGACAGCGAATGACCTGAACAGGTGAGTCAAAGACGTGTCCTCGTTGAAGAGCATGCCCAAGAGTGCCGTGGTTGTGCTGTATCAGCTTGCTGAAGAGGGGCCCATGTCCCCGAAGGACATCACAAACACGCTAGAGCTCTCCCCACGAACTGTTAGCTTCGCACTCAAATTCCTTTTGACACTGAAGCTCTGCCGCAAAGTGCCGAACCTAACTGACATGCGTCAGCCGCTCTACGTCGCCGACAGGGATAGGGCCAGAGAGTTGACGATGGACCTACAGAGAGCGAAGGCAGAGGCAGCAGTTCGCAGAGTGATAATGTAAGAACAGCGCGCTATGGTTTGCATACCGTACCTCACCATTCGTCTAGCCCATCGGCCCTTTCTACGTGGACTATCAACAAGACCATAACTCTCGCTCCAGACTTGTTTCCTCTCGTCCAGATGCCGGCCTCTGACGCCAGATACACAACAGAGTTCATATACCCACGACGGCGATGGCCTAAGGCAACAAGGTAAGATTCCGCTGACAGAGGATACTGGGGGGCGGCCACAGTGAAATGCTACTTTCATGATCAGAGAGATGCTGTCGGGTTTTGCGTGACATGTGGCAGGGCAATGTGCAAGCAGTGCGCAGTGACGGTTGGAGGGCGCCTGCGTTGCGAAGCCTGCTACATCGAGAGTCAATTGGGGCCTGAAGCTCAGACTTCGGTGATAGAAGGACGTGCCTCAACGAGAGAGAAAGGGAATCCCAAATCCATGCTGCTGACCATAGGTGCACTTGGCAGCCTCATCGGTGTATTGATGCCAATCATCAACTTCGTGCTCTACTACCAGGAGTATACTGGCCCCTCCCTCTTCGCGATGTCAATCGGGTCCATAAGCCTTCTCACGGGGCTTTGGTTCGGTGTGCAGGCTGTTGGGTTTCTTGGGATATATCGGAACTACGGTGAGATCATGGGCATTCTCGCCCTTCTCTTGGGTGTCGGGACTGCTGTGACATACATCACGTTCGGAGTATTGCTTCTGACAAATCCAAGTTACTTCTTCCTCCACTCCGACATTGTATACATTGTGCCTTCGAATATCCAGGCTGTCACCATTGTAGTCCAAGCTGCTACGTTCCTGTCAATCAGACATATGACTAGCAGGTGGGAACTCTTTGCTTCAACATCGATGGTGTTGATAGCTGTGGGATGCATCTCCTGGCTGTCATACGCAGTACCTGTTCTGTCAGTGTCCAATGTATTAGTGACACTCTGCTTCCTCACGACCCGAATGCCATTTGAGCCCGAACACAAGCCCAAGCCGGAAGCGCCCATCATCGATGCACTAAAAGAACTGCGGTAGCGCTGCATCAACACATGACGTACTGGCATCTCGGTTCGCGCCTATGGGCTAAACAGAGCACTGCAAAGGCATAAATACAGACTCGCACATACTATCGTCGTTTGTCTGCTCTAATGAGAGCTGGACCAGAACGGAGGGCTACTCATGCTGTGGATTGTCTTTGCGGTGTTTCTGGCGGTGGGGCTTGGAGCCTTGACACTTGATTATACTTCGAACAGTGTGAGGAATGGCAGGGGTTCAAAGAAGTGTTACACGGATGCGTCGAGCATCCAGAAGATATACTGCTCAAAGGTCGTCGACAGCGGCTACTTCCCTATGGAGTCCGAAGACTGTGCTGAAGCATATGCCATGGGGAAAAGGTACAGTGGAGCCTAGACGTCGGCGAGTGAACAGCCGACCTCTAGGACAAGGGTGCACACATCTGTTATTGCCAGTTGTACCTGAGCATCAGCTGCATGCCCACGGACCAAACACTGGTCTTACTAGCTGCCTCGAACCAGACGACCCATACATAGTCTGACGCATAATTGCGGAGGTTGATGAAATCATCCACGGAGTTGGTGTGATCACTCTCGCTGAGCAGATAAGGTTCCACTTCTGCCCACGTTGGGTAGGAGTCGAACACCGCCTTGGTCATCTCATAGACGGCGATATGTATGGTCACGCTGACGACGTCCGATCCTCTGTTAGTACTGATCAAGAAATGCAGGTCCGGGACAGTGCTTGTCTGGACTTCGCTTGAGGCCACCGAGAATTCCCACCTGTAGTAGGTGGGCGTATAGAGTTCGACGTCCTCATTCGTCCAGGTTTGGATGCTTCTTGTTTGATATGGATTCTGGGGAGCTAGGAGGGGCACAACCACTGCGACCACGATTACAGCGGTCACAAGTAGTGCGACGATGATTGCGACTTTCCCGCAGCCTTTAGTTGCATGTTCCTTGGGTGGCCCATAGCCTTCTGATGGCGCCAACGGTATCTCGCTCAACTTACATCCTCTTCGTCAAGTAGTGAAGAAGAACATCGCGTTGATGAGGCCCCCTATCGATGTTGGTAGCATAGTGTTGCCTTGGCAGAACCGGGGAGCAAGAGAAACGGAAGGTATTGCATTGGGAAAGGCATGACACGCTCAGTGGAATCCTAGAGCCTGTTCATTGGGGCCGCCGGCTATCCGCGCCGGCCGACCCGAGCACTTCCAGGCGCATCAAAGAGGATACAGCTATTGATCAGTCTTTTCCCTCTTTCCGGTTTCAGGTATTGTCATGACCAGGACCATAGCTATGAACATTGCGACGACCAAGTATAGAATCGAGAAGAAGTAGGAACCACCGACCCTAAGCGCCTCCAATATGAGAGACCCCAGGAAGGCTCCCAGGTTCCCGAGCCAGAAGGCGAGTCCTGCGCTGGCACCTGACAATCGCGGCCCGACAGTCTTCATCTCTTCTAGTGACGACAGAGCTATGGGCATTATACTCACCAGGAAGAATCCAAGCACCGCAGACGCTGCGAACGTCAGGAGAGGTATCCCGCTTGTTCCCACTATGAATGTCGCAATTGCCCCCGCGAGAGTACCGATGATCAGGAATGGCTTCCTTCTCTGAACTTTGTCTGAAACACCCGAGAGAATGAGAGAGCCAGCGATTCCAGCAGTCAGAAGGAGGACCTCAACTATCACAGGATTACTGAAACCTCCTCCAACTGGAATGCCCAGACTGGGAAGCAACTCTTCGAGGATCGCAGTGAGCCCGATGAAGATGCCAAAGCCAGCAAAGAAACCGTAAGACAGAATCCAGACATTCCTGTCTTTCAACATGGCCTTGATACTGGCCTTCCCCTCAACTATCTGTTCAATCTCAGGCGGATGCTTGGGTTTGTTCCGTGCAACCCCGAAGAAGACAACAGTGAGAACCGCCGCCAGCGCAGTGTAGATGTAGAGTATGAGCAGGATATTGGCTTGAGCAGCTTCCACAGTGAACCCCACCTCTCCGTACAGAGGAGCCGTCCATAGAAGCAGACTCAAACTGGACCCCAGCAACATACCCAGTAGCATGAAGAGCGTGCTGACGCCAGTTGCAAGCGCCCTCTCCTTTCTTGGGAACCAGTTGACACTGAGATAGCTGATACAGTCTTGCACCATGACTGAGCCTGCCGAGAGACCTAGCTGGCACAGAAGGATCATCCAGAAGTCATTGATTACGAATATCCTGAGCGCACCGAAGGTCGTCTGGAGGATAGCACCAAG
>PRDI01000068.1 GCA_003345595.1 Candidatus Thorarchaeota archaeon
CCCCGCAGTACTTGCACTTGACTTGGAGTGTGCCAGGTTGAAGCTCCTCACTGTGCGGGGCGTTACACAGCGGACACACGAACATCTCTTTCTCCATGAAAGCCCTCATTCTCAGTCCTAGATTTCAGGCCCTATAAGGTGTTGGTCCTACGTTGGATGCAACTGAGCAGGAACACAGTCCAGTCCAAAAGGCCAACGCGGTAGTGATTGGCCACCGACCTATCTCACTCTAGGATTCGTCTGAACAGGAGAGCTGCGATAGTGGCAAATATCGCCGTCGCGAGCAGAGTTGCCCCTATGTCGAGCAAGAGTGGTGGCTGGTAGTATTCATAGTATCCAGGGATCAGAAAAGTCCTCATTGCTTCGATGACATAGCTCAAAGGATTCACGGCTGCTATTGCTTTGAGCCAATCGGGCATCAGTTCAATTGGGTAGATTGCACTACTAGTGAAGAACAGAGGCATGGTTATTGCTTGGCCTATGCCCATCATTTTCTCTCGGGTTTTGAAAATGGGAGCCAAGCACATGGATATGCAAGAGAAACACATTCCGCCAAGCACTATTACGATGATAGCGCCCATGAGTTCCAGCGGGTTGAGGGTCAACGAAACGTTCATGATCAGAGCCAGAGCGAAGATCATTATAGCCTGGAATATGCTTCTAACCCCTGCAGACAGAGCCTTCCCCAATACTATCGCCGATCGGGGGGCAGGTGTAGAAAGAAGTTTGTTCAAGAGCCCCAGGTCTCTCTCCCAAACGAGCATGATGCCGTAGAAAACCGCAACGAACATCACGGACTGCGCCAGCACTCCGGGAGTCAAGTATTGGAGGTAAGTGAAGGGTCCTGTCTGAATTGCTCTTATACTGGCGAATGTTACACCAAAGACCAGCAGCCATAAGGCGGGCTGAACTCCACGTATGAATATCTCGGAAGAGTCGTGCCTGAGTTTTCGCAGCTCGAACTCGGCCAACGTCAACACCGTTCTCAAGTATCTTGAGCCCGACGCCAACATCATTCTAAAGAATCCTAAACTCGGCATCATCCTCGCTTCCTGACTGCTCTTCTAAGGAGTCTAGCATCCTTCCATGTACCTCCTTCTTGTATCCTGGCTCCTGCGTACTTGAGGAATACATCGTCTAGTGTAGACTTCTTGAGTGAAACCGATTCAACGTGTATCTTGTGAGATTCAAGGGATTCTAGGATAGACGGTATCGCCTTCTCACCTCGCGCGACGACCAGTTCATAAGCTCCTTCCTCAGGTCTTGACGACAGGAGTTTTCCATGCTCCTGCAGAACCTGTGAACAATCGCCGTTGTGGGCGACAAGCGAAATCACGTCGCCTCCCACACTTGCTTTCAGCTCCTCAGGTGATCCGTCGGCAACAATCTTCCCTCTGTTCATTATAGCAATCTCGTCGCACAAAACGTCAGCTTCATGCATATCATGAGTGGTCAACAGAATAGTAGTACCGAATTCATCCCTTAGGCGCTTGACGTGTTCCCAGACAGCGGTCTTTGCGGTTGGGTCGAGACCAATGCTCGGTTCGTCAAGGAAGAGCATCTTCGGTCTATTCATAAGTGCCTGAGCTATCTCAAGCCGACGCATCATTCCACCAGAGTACGTCTTGGCTAAGTCGTGCTGACGGTCTGCGAGATCCATGTATTCCAATGCGTCTCCGATTCTTGATTCTCTCTGGTCTTTCGGTGTGTAATAGAGCTTCGAGTACATCAGCAGATTCTCGTAGCCTGTGAGGTCGGTATCTATCGAGACCTCTTGAGGCACGTATCCAGAAATCTGCCGCACTGCTGCAGCCGACTTGACACAGTCAATACCAAACACCGTGATGGATCCAGAGGTTGGCTTGATGAGAGTAAGCGTTACCCTGATTGTAGTGGTCTTTCCTGCGCCGTTCGGACCGAGGAGACCGAAAATCTGTCCTTCATCTACGTCGAAAGATATGGCGTCAACGGCCTTGAAGTCGGAGTACATTTTAGTCAGATTGACAGCCTCGACCGCTTTCATGTGGGATTTCCCTCGCTCCTCAAAGACTTGCTCCTCGGATCCGGGTGTGTTTCAGGTTTGGCAAGTCGTTCTTGTTCACCAAGGACTCAAAGACTTATTCGATGACTTTTCTGCGTTGGGCAATCATCCGTTTATACGGATTTCCGCCCGTACATATCTCGCAACATTGGCACTTCTGCCTGCGGCGCCTCAACGTATTCCTTCTATTGCATTAGCCCAAGTCCATCAATGAAAAGGTTGGTGACACTGAGCTCTCGAACTTGACTGTAAGGCAGTAACGATCTCGCTGCGATTCTGTCTTTTACGCGCACCAAAAGCCATTGGTTCTGTGTGTGAAACAGCCTGTATCTCGATTGGGCGGCTGCAGTTCAAACATATGACTTCGTGAACTGGTCTGATTCTGGCCCGCCTGCAGGAGTGACCTGCTTCGCGGTAAGGGCATGGGCCGACCAAGGTGTGGAACCAAAGCGTCCACGGAACTCACTCCCAAGTGTTGCTAATCTCGCAATGAGTAGTTCCACAACGTTCGGAGATTACCCACACGATTTGTATTTAACCTGTGTAAGGTTTTTGGACCGAGAGCATCGCTCACGATGTGAGTGATGCTGAGATTGATGGACCAGCGCAAGTCGGAACCGGGCGAAGGAATCTCCTTGGGAAAGAAGACACTGCATGATGTCCCCTGTCCCGTCTGCAAGGGCAATATCAGTGGCGTCATGGTAGAAGAAGATTCGATACTGAAAGCTCAGAGAGTGCCAGTCATCATACCGGCCAAGTGTAAGAAGGGGCATGCAGTCATACTTTTCGTCGACAGAGCATTCACAGTGAGAGATGTCGAGGCAGCTGGGACTGCGGAGCAGGAACAGGAGAAAAAGGGCGCAGCCGACAAGGCGAAGTCATGGATGGAGTCATTCTGAGGGTGGTTGATATGATTCAGAGTATCTACGTCATAAATGAGGCGGGAGAAACGCTGGCTTCAGTCGACCTCGGTGAGTTCCATGCTGATGAGGCCTTGTTCGGTGGATTCATGTCAGCGATCGACATGTTCTCTCACAAGATGTCCGGGGATGCTCTGAAGGAGCTGATACTAGGCAAACACAGACTTGTGGTAGCCCGAGAAGGTTCCAACCTGATTGTAACCATACATGACAAGGCAGACACAGATGCGCAGGCAGTCAATCGAAGAGTCTGCGAAGTCTTCAGTAAGCACTTTGCGGGCTTGGTGACCGACGAAATGATACAGGCCATTCGTGAGGCGGCTGGAGGTCAGTCCGCGCGAACTCGAGCTAACGAATGGGCTTCCAAGATGTTGTAGAGGTGAACACAATGCAGATACAAATACAGGATGCATCCGAACTCTTGTTCTCCTTGGCCCTCTTTGTGACCACAATAGTGATTGTTCGCTATACTCGTGAGAAGATGAAGCCGTTGCCTCCCGGAGAGCGAAAGGCAGGTCGCCCTCTCTTTCTCACCGCGATTGGCTTGTTCATCATGGCCCTGGCTTCGCTCTTCCGCTTTCTTTCCATCGTCTATTCCTCGGAGCCCATTCTTCTCAATCTGTATGTGGTCTTTGCAGTCCTGACCCCTCTGTTTCTTTCATCTGCTGCACTAATGATCCTGGGTTGGGAAATAGCGATAGCCCCACTGGCGATTGCTCTGGGCCTCATCTCTGCGGTAGTCTTGGCGTCTCCTGTCGCAACGCCGGAATTCCTGTGGATCTCGGCTGCAACGATTTCGGCAGTCTTCGATTTCCTACCCGCTGCACTTTATGGCTACTTTCTTCTCAGAACCAGGAGGGCCACGAGCTTTAGCTTGTTCTACCTGATATTCATGTATCCCTTCAGGCTGCTGTTGATTCCAGGTGCGGTCGCTAGTGAATTAGCCTTCGACATAATACTGGGGCTAATACTGATGGGCCCGGCCCTGACAGCGGCTGCATTCCACTTCCGTGCCATCACCCTTTCTTTTGAACTAGCAGGATATGCGTTGGCATATGCACTCATCGCACTTTGGTTCTCATTCGTCATTGCATCACCGGTGACGGACCCTGTTGTACTAGCGTCTCTGACACTGATTGCAGTTGGTACATCGATCGGGTTTGGAACCAGCGCCTATACGTACGCCAGGTGGAAAACAAGCAGGGTTCACGCTACATTCGCATTGTTTATGTCCTTCATGCTGGGCACTTTGTCATTCACCCTGGCAGCGCTGGAAGGTATCGGCGCAGTGACCGCAGTCGAATTCACCTATGCATACGTAATCCTGACCTTCGCCGCGCTCATGTGCTTCAATCTTGCAGCATTCCTGGCTCTCGATTGGCGATCGCTTCTCCTATTACCTGTGATAATGGTCCTCCCTTTGATGGTTTACTTGCTTCTACAGTACCCTGCGAACCCACGTGCGGCACCTTTCTTTCTCGAGGCGGTGGCACTCACGGGAATCCTGGGCACCCTCGTCCCTGTCGGACTGAATCTGTACCTGTGGCGGCGCATGGCAAAGACGAATGAACCCAAGTCCAGCCGACCCCTTCTCTTGGCTTTGGGAATTCTCTTGTTGGCTATTGGCATGGCCATCGGCCCTTCCCTGATGGGGATGGAATCTATGAATGTAGGGAATCCGATTAGCGCCGTCCTCATTATGGCCGCTTTCCTAGCCTGGTGGTTCGGAGTCACCGGCAAGGCAGAAGGTTTGTCGAAGCGGTTGCGCGCAGACGCGACAATTCTGTCAGGCCCGGCAGGAGGTTCTCAAGCACGCTAGCTCCAAGGACAACCGTGATGAAAGTCATCTTGGTCGGAGAGGGCGGCGTCGGAAAGACCAGTATCACCCTGCGTTACACCGAAAACCGCTTCGATGATAACATGAGGATGACAGTCGGAGCCAATTTCGCAACAAAGAAGGTGACTATCGGGAATACACCAATTACCCTGATGCTTTGGGATCTCGGTGGTCAACCCCGATTCCATGATGTCGTGCAGGACTACTTCAGGGGAGCCAAGTTCGGGATTGGAGTCTATGATGTGAACCGAGTGTACACCCTGGAGCGGCTTGAGGAGTGGATTAATCGCCTGAAGGGGGTCGCACCCGACTGCGGCCTTCTCATAGTCGGAAACAAGATCGACGAACGATCTGGAGATAGCGGCGTACCGTTGGCCGAAGGAATCGCGTTTGCCTCGAAGTTCGGCGCAGACTGCATCGAAGTTTCCGCAAAAACAGGCCAGGGGGTTAGTGAGATTTTTGATGCCGCAGGAAGGATGCTCGTTGAGAAGCACTTGCGGAAACCATGATTCGCCATTGCTCGAATCATACCTTGACGCATATTCCCAGACTGTTCAATGTCAGCTGTTCCTCAGAGCGTGATATCGTTTTAGCTCGATTCTTTGTTAGTCAGCCTCTCGATTTCTTCAACTGAGGTGATTCCAGCCTCATCGCCGAACAGGTGCCCGGCGCGCTCCTTCTTGGTCCGGATGTATTCCCTGTTGTACCGTGTTTCCTTGGTCACCAACGGAATTCGCTCCTTGACCATGACACCGTGGTTAATGAGCTGTCGTATCTTCTCAGGGTTGTTCGTGAGGAGCCTGACGGATCTCACTCTCAGAGATCTGAGCATGTGAGCGGCTACTCCATAGTCCCTTTCGTCTGGCTGATGGCCGAGAATTACGTTTGCATCGATTGTATCATAACCTTCGTCCTGAAGCGCATAAGCCCTGATCTTCTCAGTAAGGCCGATATTTCTCCCCTCCTGACGCAGATAGATGAGTACTCCTTCACCCTCACGTTCAATTTGCTTGAGCGACTCCAGTAGCTGGTCGCGGCAGTCGCACCTCTTACTTCCCAAGACGTCTCCTGTCAGACACTCTGAATGCATTCGCACCATTACATTCTCCTTGTCGACAACATCCCCCCTAACAAGGGCCGTGTGCTCCTTTCCATCGCAAGGACTCACAAACCCACAGATCTGGAAGTCCCCGAAACGACTTGGCAAGTCAGCTATGGCAACGAGGTTGACGCAACAGTCAACGCGTTCACACTTGTGACCCTCACTTGCCTTGATGAGATAATCGATAGTTTCCTTCGACAGCTTCATACCACGTCATAACCTCTAGCAGACAGATGCTCTCCTGTTCAGGCCGAAAGACGGTCTAAATATCTTCCCATCCGGCATCGTCACTTCTATATACGGAGTCAGAAGCGAAGTGAATCAGAGAAAGAGGAGAAACCCAATGGCAGACAGTGTGCAAGACGACCTTGCAAGGGCTGAACGGTGGCTCAAGAGTAACACCAAGAGGAATGCCTTCAAGAAGCTGGAAAAGGAGATAGTCAAGACTGGAGTCTGCACTGAATGCGGAGCATGTGTTTCAAACTGCCCGGTCGACGCACTGACTGGCGTGTACACGACGGGCAAATATGTTCCTACTCTCACCGGCAACTGCACATCGTGCGGCATCTGTTACACTGTCTGTCCTCGCACACTCGTCTTCTGGAAAGACCTCGTAGGAGACTTCAGAAGCGCGTGGAAAGTGAGGTCGAAACTCCAGAACGAGAAACGACAAGACGGTGGCGCAGTCATTGCGTTTCTCTCCTACATGCTGGACAAGAAGATTGTCGAAGCAGCTGTCGTGACTCGCCAAGACACGAAGAAACCTTGGATGCCTGTCGCCGTTCTTGCAGTGAAGAAGGAGGAACTGATGGTGGCGGGCGGATCTATCTATACTCATTCACCTGTTGTTCAAGAGATGATGAGAGGGTTCAAGAGCGGCCTCAAAACAATCGCTGTAGTGGGCACATCATGCAACATAGATGCAATCAGTAAGATGGAAACCCACCCTGCGGGACTGCTTCAAATCGACTTGGGGCTGGGCGCATTCAAGATCGGCCTGTTCTGCATGGAGTCTTTCACCTACACGGGGCTTGTACAATTTCTTGAGAAAGCGGGCGTAGACCTCAAAGAAGTACAGAGGATGGCGATATCCTCGGGCGTGTTCACAGTGACAACATCGCAGGGTAAGCACGAATGGCCTGTCGAAGACCTGAGCCGTGCAACGGCCTCTTCCTGTTCCTATTGCCGGGACTTTTCCTGCAAGAACGCGGACCTCTCATGCGGCAACATAGGCTCTGATGAGGGATGGACTACTGTGCTTGTCCGCACCATCCGTGGGGAGCAGATCCTTCAAGAATCTGCCGCAGATGGCTACATTGAGGCAGAGCTACTTGACCCGAAGGGACTGGAATCTATAGAGAGAGTGGCACGGTCAAAGGCTATGCGCTATTACAGTCTCAAACCTGAACGGTAGCAGCACACACACTGCCACGCACGCTATCAAAGGAATTCATAAGCACACCTGCCCATCTGATGGCAGAACACAGATGAATATACTCCTGACCGGGCCGCCTAGCATAGGCAAGAGCACCGTCATCAAGAAAATCGTGAACACACTGGCGCCAGATCGAGCAGAGGGTTTCTGGACTGGCGAAATCCGTCGCGGAACTGAGAGAGTGGGCTTCTCCATCACGACACTAGATGGTCAGACAGGACTTCTTGCACACAGAGACCTAGGGTCAGGTCCTCAAGTAGGCAAGTACTTCGTGAATCTGGCAGACATCGATCGGCTGATTGTTCCTGTGCTCCGGCGTGCAAGACAGTCAGCGAAAATGATAGTCATTGACGAAATCGCAAGCATGGAACTGAAGTCCTCGCTCTTTGCCCCTGAGGTAAGAGAATGCCTTGACACTGGCCAAGTCCTAGGCGCTATTCAAAAGAAGGGAGGAAGCTTTGTGGAAGAAGTCAAATCAAGGCCTGATGTGACTGTCATGGAACTCACAGTTTCCAACAGAGATTGTATGCCTCAACAAGTACTTCATCTGTTAAACCTACGTTGAGGCTACCTCGTCTTGGTCCTATAGTATATCGAAAGGATTGCGAATATCGATAAGGACCCGAGCAACAGAAGAGATCCCCACACGATAAATGGAGTCGACTCAGCCGACAGACGTGTCACCTCAAAGAGCGTCCATCCCGTTGTGTGGACGTTCTTGACCGAGGAGTTGTCCACAGCAACAAGCCTGTACCAAACCTGCATCCCATAGGCGTACTCTCCTAGCCCTGCAGTGTACAGTCCACCACCTTCATCACTCATTGTTTCATTCGCTGTGCTGTTGCGGTCGATACCCCACTCAATCTTGATGCTACTGATATTGTTGAGGTCCCATACGTAGGCTTGAATCGTCAAGTTGTTGGATGTGGCCATGGCGAATGTCTGGATCACCCGAACATCTGCGATTGTAGGTATGTGTGCATCTGGTGTGACATTGACAGTGTTGATGACTACCGCGCTCTGGTTGAAGAAGTCGGTCAAAGTCATATTGAAAACGTGCATTCCGACGACAAGCTTGTCCACGCTGACACTGATGTTCTCTCCTCTCCACGTGCCATTCATGAGAACACTGCCATCACGGGTTAGATTGTAAAGCCGGGGGTTGCTCTCAACAGCTGACCAGTTGAGATGATGTCCGGTATACCCCTCCTCGTATGTGAGGTTACCAGAGGTGGTGACTATTGGAGGACGAAGATCTTTGTATATCGTCAGGTTGACTGTGTCACTGGCATTGCGACCGAACTTATCAAACAATGTCATTGTGAATGTGTAGTTACCCAGATAGAGGCTCGTCACGTCGATCGAAATATTGTCGCCTTTCGGATTCGTGAGGGTCCAGTTGCTCATAGTGACGTTCGCAGCCCCGTGCGCAGCGGACGTGTTCCCATAGCTGGTGTCGTTGTAGAGAATCCGTACTATTATCGTGTAGTTCCTTGGATTACTGTCGTAGACTCCCCAGACTATCTTGTGGCCCTTCGACCCGAACTCATAGGAGATGTCACTGGGTGACGTGATTGTGGGTGGGGAAAGGTCCGTGTAGACAGTGACATTCACCGTGCTTGTGGAGTTGCGCCCAAATGTGTCGTTCACGAACAGTGTGTACAAATACCAGTGGGTGGCATTCAGACCATCTACGCTGATCGTGATGTTCCGTCCAACAGTGATATTTGCTGCAAACCATCTCCCACTCAGGATGAGAGTCAAATTGCTGGTAGTTTCATTTGATTTCCTTGTGATGTTGAAGAAGAAGGGGTTTGTTTCTTGAATTGTCCAGTTCACCCTGTGCCCGAAACTTCCTTCCTCGTAAGTGAAGTTACCTGTGCTGGTCAGTATAGGCGCAACCACATCTGGTATGACCGTGACTAGCACCTCGTCAGATGCTGACTGATTCTGCATGTCAAACACTGTGCAGACAAACACAAACTTCACCGGAAGCGTGTGTGTCAAGTTCTGTGTGTAGAGATCATTCAGGTTGACTTCGATGAGGCCGCCCGCCCACGAGCCTGACCTGTACAAGCTTGCATTTCGAGTAATCGTGTAGTTCTTCGGCTCGGGGTACGTCGCGTTCCAGACAATCTTCTCACCCATCGTCCCGTTCTCAAAGGTCAGATCAGGGGGAGTGCTGATTGTAGGCGCCGCAGCTATGAAGTCCCGCTGAGGACTCAGAGGGAGCATTGCGGGACCCAAGGTCCAGAACGCAAATGGTGAGAGCATCAACCAAATGAGAACTCCAATGAGGACGACCCGGCTCTCGCGTCGTGAAACCATGGATACACCTTCCGGCCTTGATAGCGCTTAGCGCCCGCTCGGACTAGGGGGC
>PRDI01000069.1 GCA_003345595.1 Candidatus Thorarchaeota archaeon
GACCAAGCCTACGATGAGAATGATCTTTCTGCTGGGCCGTCGAGTGGAAGCTTTCATCTCGATGCGATGGCGGTTGTGCCATGTTCAATGAAGACACTCTCCGGTATTGCGCATGGATACAGTGACAACCTTGTCACACGAGCAGCCGACTGCAGCTTGAAAGAGAGAAGACGGCTGGTCCTGGTACCTCGAGAAACTCCCCTCACTCTAATACACATCAGAAACATGGAGCTAGTGACTCAGGCAGGTGCGGTCGTGCTGCCTGCAAGCCCAGCATTCTGGCACAGACCAGATGCAATCGAGGAGCTCGTGGACTCGCTCGTGGACCGAATCCTCGTCCACATGGGCGTACTCCCACAGACCACAGTCGAATGGAAGGGGTCCTCGGTCACCGAAGAGCACTGAAACCCCCCACACTGCATTCGCAGGCACAACTGCCGATGAGGTGACCCCCTGCTCACTGGAGATAGAGGCCGAGAGTGAGCGTGTGTGAGCAGTATCTGCAACAGATTGGCTTACGCTGCTCCATCTCCTGAACTTGATCTGAGTCAAGAGGTCCTCCACAACGTAGACAAATCCATGAGTCCATGGTTTCGGCGAGTTCGTCAATCGTGGTCGGCAGCATGGCTATATCGTCCCCGAGAGCCTCAACCTTTACTTGTGCATGTCGTCCAGACTCTGGACCAGTGATCAGGAATACCACCGCGACCTTCTTCTGAGTGTACTTGCCCTCGGCATAACCTCTGATAGTGCCAATGAAATCTCCCGCCATGACGTGCTCTTCCTTGTCGACAATGTGGAAGTTCTTAGCTGGGAGAAGCTTCTCTGCCTTTGTGAACAGTATGCGTGCGTTCCACTCGAGAGTCTGTTCCTGATCTGTCTTCGTGAGACCGGTCAGAATGAGGTCGAAGTCTTTGGATGTCTTCTCTGAGGGCTTCAGAAGATCGCAGACAGAGCGGATTATTATGGGCTCCACTTGGAGAGTATGGAGCTGGTCCCGGAAGTCGATGTATGACACGGTGGCTACGACCTTGCCCTGCACACAGTCTTTGGTGGGGTAGAGTGTGAACTGCGGGCTCCGGAAGCCACCAACCTCAATCCGCGAGATTGATTTGACCGATTCACCTGCCAGCTCCATGCAGTCTTGGGGATACGCGACAATGCTCACGGTCACGTTGGTTATGACATAGCCACTGCGATTCTCCACCTTCACTTTGTAGTCGAACTTGCCGCCTATTATCTCGCATCCACGAGCCGCCTTGACCTCTTCGGCAATCTCATCATTGCTTTCTTGACCTTCCTCCACAGCCACCTCTGCTGCAGACTTCGCTACTTCCGTTGGTGGCTGGGTCTTCCGAGCTTGAATCTCATTGAATGCGCCGCGCATCGCCTCTGCATGATCATGAGGGACGTCGAAGATATACTTGCCATGGAGTGTGCAAAGGAGGACGACTCTCGACTCCCTTCCCTGAGCCTTGATGTAGACAAGGTCAAGCGGCTCATAACACTCTGGACACTGATAGAGATGTTCGTAAACCTCGATGAGTGTCTTCTGGTCCAGTCCCGGGACGAAGAGCCTCTTTGTTCGATGACCGTTCCGGCAGTCGAGCTCAAACTCAATCAGTCCTCTGCGATCTTCGACATCACGCAGAAAGAGCGGCATGTTGCACTTCTGGCACATGAAGCTTCGGACTATCGACGGCTCATGGTCCATTTCGGACGCCCTCTTCCTGACATAGTCGAACACGTCAGCTGGCACGAATCTCTCTTGCACACCATGCACCGGACAGACAATCTCGAAGTGGACCTTGTCGCGGGCCTTTCGAGCTCGAAGGATGTGCGTCAGAAGACCACATTCGCTACATGAAAGGAGTCCAGCAGTCACTCGGTCCTTGATGCTGTCACTCCATGTCAATGCAAGCACTCTGTCGGTCAGTTGGCCGTCGGGCGGACAGACACACCTGAACCTGTACCCTGCCACATCCTCCTCGATTGCCCGAATCACAAGAGAGTGCGTGCAGTCGCGGGACATCAGCATTGCCTTCAAGACCGCGTCTTCCGGTATCTCAGACACAGCCTCTTCGAGTGCTGGGATCAGGCTGGTGGGAACATCCTTCTTCGTGACCCCATGGACAGGGCATGACGTGGTAACCCTAGTTATATCCCGTCGCTCCTCAGTTCCCGATACGGTTCCTGGAAGACCGCAGATTTCGCAGTTAACCAGACGCTGCAGGATGCCCTTCAATAAAGGAAACTCAATAGAAGTCGGCACGTATCGAACTGTCTTGTGGCCGTTTGAGCATCGAACCAGCATCTCGAGTACTGCTCGTCTCTCGGCGATGTCACCAATCGCATGCGGCTGTCCACATGTGCTGCACCTGAAAGACTCGAGGACTGATTTTGGACTGTCTATCTCGGCCCCCGCAAGTCCGATGGTTGGAATGAAAGCAGCAGGATATTCCCTTTTCTGGGGGCCATGCACAGGACAGAGAAAGACACTGTAGACTTTCTGACCTACCGTCTGCGTGTCAACCAGAGTCATGTTTAGTCCACACTCCAAGCAGACGAACATCCTGCCAAAGATCTCACTCGCCATTCCTTGTGCCTGATGCTCAGAGGCACGCCTGACACCCTTGTGGCCTTTCAGGCATTGGACGTCCATGGTCAGAATCATGTCATGCATTTCGGCACTTCGAACGTAGAGAGGTTCGCCGCACTTCCGACAACAGAACATGTCTTCCGCCTCGTCCTGGTTCAAAGCCAGACAATAACAGGTGGGTCAGCTCATCCTTTAATACCGTATTTGGGACAGCCGATGAGTCGCGGTAATCGCCAGTCTTTTCCTGAGTGAACAATTTCGATATCGGGCCGCTGAAGCGACTGCATCTAATGATGCAATGGCGAAACTCAGCTGTGTTCTCCAGACTCCAGTTGCGTACCCGCACTATCGACACTCTCAAGGAGGCGATCACCAACCTTTTTCACCTTAGTCCTGTAGCCCCGCGTCGTGTAGACCCTTACAGTTCTCAGCGTTCGACCGAGGCTTCTGGCCAAGAGACTCATCTCAGTCACGGGCCAGAACTCATACCCCCTCGAACCTCGCTCGAACAGCATCAGGTCGTCCATCGAGTACTTGCCCGGGTGATAACTGACTGACACACGGTCGGGGTAGTCAACATAGACATTCCTCGGGTCGATGCTGGCCTCTTCCGCTATCTCGCGCTCTATATCATACTGGCCGTCTGGTGTTGCGAGCTTCCTGAGGAACGCCTCGTCGGATATCGCACGTTCGCTGGCCATCTTGACAAGATAGCGCTTGTCATAATCATGAAACAGGTGATTGGCCCATGCCATCTCCTCTGACGCGTCGGAACCCGTCGACAGTAGAGTGTCGCGCAAAGTGAGATCATCAGAACCAAGAAACGCTTCGATTTCCTTGTCTGAAAACTGCATCAGTTGAGATCCTGCTTCATCCAGGATGCGCATTAGCATGAGCTCGCCGGCTCTCACAGCCTTATGGAAGTATATGGCTTCAAACATATTGACCCCCGCAGACAGATACGACTCAAGTGTGAACAGGGAACCTCGTTCCACCGCCACATGGTCTTTGATAATACGCGTCTGCGCAAAGAGCCTCGGATACTCCAGACGAGCATACTCAACTCCTGCAAAGTATGAATCCCTCATCAGGCTGTCAATGAGTTGAGGGTTGATTGGAGTTGTCGTGAGATCCACATGGGATCCCTTGACGAGGACTCCACGCTCTATTGAGTCCTTGACGGCACTCAGGGGGAGGCCGCTCTCTTTCACTATGTCTGAAATCCCTGACTTTGCCACTATGAGTTCCGCTAGCTTCCGTCGACTCGTGCCTCGAACTGAAAGGTACTCTTCCATGACATTAGCCCATGGCCCCTGTGCTAGCGTGAGCACCATGGAAACAAGCCTTGCCAACTGGATTTCATCCGTGTCCGCGCTGAGGTTCTCGAAGAACATGTGCGTAATGCGTAGGATTCCGGGCAGTCTTCCCATCGCCGTGATTTCTGCTCCAGGGTACACGAGATACGTACAAGCTGGGGAGTTGATACGCCTGAGCCTCTGTGACTGCTTTGTGTCGAGAATGGATTTCTCAAGCTGTGTCAGACCCACGTAACCGTAGATGGGGTCCTTGATTTCAAGCGCTGTCTGCAGCTCTTTGAGTGGCATCGGTGGCCTCTTACGTTTGCGTGCTTCCTTTTTACCTTTCACTATCTTGAACTGTGAGGTTGCTCGAAACGGACTGCTTATTTTCGTGGAGCCTCAAAGACTTAAAGAAAGATGGGAAGGTGCTCAATCTGGGCCCAAGCGAGTTCTGAAGACAAGTCTGGAAGCGTGTGTATTGTACTGCCAAAGGATAGCCCTCATTGTTCTGTTGCTGGCCTTCTTGTCACCTGCCGCATTCGCATGTCCAGGGACAAGTGAGCATGGCCTAAACACTCCCAAAGGGCTTTTTCGGCCCTCTCAGAGAGTGTATGGCGCTGACCTTTCCCAGGAAGTCTTCAAGGCTGTTTCAGAAGACATCTGCAAGCAGCTGGTAGTAGATCTGACAGCATACGGAGAGCGGCCTTCTTCTAGCAGCGCGAATGAGCAAGCTCGGTCATGGATACGGGATCAGCTGACATCTGTGTCAAACGGTCGGATCCAGGTCGAAGTGTTGGGGGGGAGAATGTCAGTTGTGGGGCGTCTTCCCGGTTGGGCACCTCAACCCGCACCCGCATTCATAGTTGGAGGCCATTATGATACAGTTTCAGTATCGCCCGGGGCCAATGATGATGCAGTCGGAGTAGCTGCAATGCTTGAGGTGGCACGCGTGATGTCATCACATGAGTGGCCGCTGGATATCTACTTCTGTGCCTGGAATGCTGAAGAGATAGGACTCGTGGGCAGCAACGAGGTAGCCGCGATTCTGGATGCGCGGGGCGTGAATATCCTGCAATACTTCAATGTAGATATGTTGCTAGTTGCAGACAAAGAAGCCTCGTCGGATGCACGCGTGCTCGTGGCCTACAACAAAGACGCTCAGGCAACATATCAAGACAGCCAGTACTATGCTGAGCTGATGAAGATGATGAGCAACAACTTTGGTACGAATCTCATCAAGACAGTCAGTTCCAAGGCTGCGCCCTTCTGGTGGGCCTCAGACCACGTGTCGTTCATCGAGAACGGGTATGAGGAGGTATTGTTTGCATTCGAGAGTGGCTCGGACAATGATGACGCCTATCACACATCCGCAGACACGTGGGACAACCCATCCTACAATTTCACGTTGGCCCAGGAAACGACCGCTTCGGTCGCTGCAAGTATGGCCTTTACTATGGCCCATATCTATGGGGAACCAGCCAGTCTGATGATGAGCGATGGCATACCCCCTTATGGCTCAGAAACATATTACGTCGCCATAACTACTCCGACTGTGCTCGCAGTTACTGCATACTGGAATCTGGGCAGCCCGCAATTCAGTCTCTATGCACCCAGCGGGACTCTGCTGGGAACCTTTCAAGGCACTACCCCGCAGAGCAATCAGACCGTATTCAATGTGACAGTCGCAACCAATGGGTTGTATAAGCTCAAAGTCAGCAATCCCGACGGAGGCAAGTCTTCTGTTCAAACAAGAATTCAGTATAACACAGATATCGAGGGAGATGGAATCTCGGACCGCTATCAGTACTGGTCACTGACCGGCCTTTACAACACGGACTCGGACGGCGACTCCCTTAACGATGCCTATGAGATCATTATCGGGACGTCTCCTTCGAATCCCGATTCCGATTCAGACTCGCTCCCGGACGGCTGGGAGATCACAAATGGGTTCAACCCGCTCATCCCAGACTCTCTCCTTGACACGGACAAAGATGGCCTCTGCAACCTGTACGAATTCCTGAACGGCACAGATCCGAGAAACAACGACAGCGACTTCGATAGGATGCCGGATGGCTGGGAGCTTGAGCATGGACTCAACCCACTGTCCGATGATTCCGCCCTTGATGCGGACATGGACGGAATCTCAAACATAGAGGAGTATCTCATGGGATTAGACCCGCAAGTCTTTGATGCGCACACGAGTGCCGCCTACACGGATGTCGCTATGCCGATTGCACTGATCAGCATCATTTCGGCAGCCGCCATTATCGCAGCGAGGCAGACGAGGAAGAGCTGGAAGACATAGACTCGTGACAGAATCAGATATATCCCGCAATAGCCAAGACTCAGTTGGGCAAGGGGGCCCGATTGGACCAGTGGTGCGCAAGTGTACATTCCCGAACAAAGA
>PRDI01000070.1 GCA_003345595.1 Candidatus Thorarchaeota archaeon
ATACGCTCTCATGGACTGTGTTCGACCTGAATCCTGGAGTTGCACAGCTCTTCAGGAATGGAACATCTGTCAGTATCACCCAGTGGCTATCCAACTCTCAGATTCTGACCGCTGACGTGGATGGGCTCGCCGTGGGCGTCTACAACTACACCATACTGGTGCAGGACAATGCAGGCAACAGGCGGACCGACACTGTCTGGGTCCGAGTAACTGCGGCTACTACCACATCTACAGCAACTCCCAACATAATAGACTTCATCATGACAATGCTCACCAATGTGTATGTGCTGGCGGGCATAGCGGCCGTCGTAGTTGTCGCGGTTGCTGCGAGGAAACGGAAGAAAGGTGGGAAGACCTACGAGGTCCGTGACCTCGGGGCCAAGTTCGGTTCAAAGAAGTGAGGCGGCCCTGCCAATGGGCCGCACTCTCACCTCGATGCCACCTATCTAGAAGCCCATCCTGTGCAGCTCTCGTTCGAGGAAACCCCTTGTTTCAGTAAGATTGTGCCATCGTTCCGCGAAGTTCTCAGGACTCACGCGTTGCTCTCTGAACAGGATTTCAAGGTCGGCAATCTCTTTGTTCGTTTCGTTGAGACGATCGCGGTACATCTGCACCATTAGTGCGGCGTTCACGGCTTCTGCATCACTCGGTCTCTGAACAGAAATGATCCGACCGTCCATGATTCTAAAGATGCGATCTGTCTGACGGGCAATTGCCGGATCGTGAGTCACAACGATGACAGTCTTTCCCATCTCCTTGTTCACTGTGTGAAGGAACTGTACGATTTTGGCGCCGGTTTCTGTGTCAAGGTCGCCAGTCGGCTCATCGCAGATAAGCACTGGCGGATCGTTCGCCAGAGCCGATGCTATGGCCACCCTCTGTTTCTCACCACCGCTAAGTTCGTCCGGTTTATGGTTCATTCTCAGGGCCAGGCCGACTGTGTCAAGCAGCTCGGTGGTACGCTTCTTCCTCTCTGCACCTGTCTTCTTCAGTGCCAGCATCGGAAGCTCCACGTTCTCATACGCAGTGAGTGTAGGAATAAGATTCAGTGTTTGGAAGATGTGCCCCACAACTCTCTGTCTCAGAACTCCCAGCTCTGCCGGAGTGGCATTCGTGATTTCTCTTTCAGCGACCCATGTCCGCCCGGCCGTGGCATGTGTCAGGCCTCCCACGATGTTGAGCAGAGTGGTCTTACCCGAACCTGATGGTCCCATGACTGCAACCATTTCCCCCTGATCTATCTTTATTGACAGGCCTCTCAGGGCCTGCACCTCAACATTGCCTAGCTTGTAGACCTTCACAAGGTCTTCAGTCTGTATGTAGCTGACCACATCAATCACTCCTACTCCCTTAACACATTCACTTTCTGCTCCGTGAATCGGGAAGTCCAAAGCACTGGTATCAGAGCTGCAAGCACAACGCATGCAACGATGGCAAACATGCCTGTCACTGAAAGGATTGAGAACACCATCCTCGGTCGCACTAGCTGTTGGCTGGCTTGGCTCGTATTGGCGATGTCCCCGAAGAGCTCAATGAATCCTGTACCGACGCCAAGCACAAGCGCGAACAAGACCATCACCATCACTTCTGCAGTCAGAGCCTTCAGAATCTGCCCTCGAGTCAATCCTCTGACACCGAGAAGCGTTGTTTCATACTCCTTTTCTTTCAGCGTAAGGCTGACAACCAAGCCCGTACCGACAATAGCCAAGACGATAGCGAACGCAACGCCAACCCATCGAGATCGCGTGCCACCGACATCGAACTTGTTTGTCTGAGACTGAGCCATCCGGGACGTGAACGAGTCGGTACTAGTGACCTGCGGAAGAAGGATAGAGATTTCCTGTTCGACCATTGTTCCATTCGTACCGGGTATGGTCTTCATCAGAACACGACCAGTCGACACATCTATGAACCCGCTGTCGTTTAGAAAGTCGATTGGTACATATGATGGGTACGAACCGCCGAACGCGAATGGTAAGCTTCCGAGTATGCTCTCCAGTGGACTCCTGTAACCTATGAATCCCACGATCTCAAGGCGGTAGTTGGTGCTCTGGCCCGGTCCATTAAGAGTGATAAGATTGCCAAGCCGCAAGTCTAGCTGCCTGGCGACAGTCACTGACAGGATGATCTTCTCTCCCGTGAAATTGGAGAGCATGTCCTGGAAACTCGCACCACTGAACCAGTCATTCTCATAGAATGCGGTTTCAGGCCACACCTGGGGGTCTATTCCTTTGACCTCAAGTCCTCCCCGAGTACTACTCATGGTGAGCTCGTACTCCAGAGCCACGCTGGTGACTCCATCAATCCCATTGATAGGTCCCATCACCGCTGTCATATTCTCTCCGGGACCGAAGTCAGCGCTCACATCGGAACCGACATCAAACAAGCTAGTCCGCTCAAGCAGGTCCTGTTGACTGAATAGGCTGCCAATACTGTAGAGACCGTAGGAAACAATCAGCGCAACAACAAAGACAAGGGCAGCGTTTCTGGCAGGATGGCGACTGACGTTGCGTGTCGCTAGTCTACCGAATGCACCGAAGAACCTTGAGCCTGCAGTGGTCACGAGTTCCTGGAATTTCTGAGAGCCGCGAAGTAGTATCTTGGTGGCACCGTATAGGAAGAAGATTGGACCAACGTAATTGAGAAAGGCGTCTACTGGCGTCCACAATGCCACAACAATCAGCAAGATGAAGTTGGTGCTTAGCGCCTGGGCGAGCAACGTACCCATGTTGATTCCGAGTGCCCAGACGATGATCTTGTACGTACCCAGAATGAGAGCGATTGTAGGAAGGAGTCTCTTGTACTCCCTCTGCTCCTCGATGTAGACGTATTGCTTCAGACTGTCAAGAGGGTCCAACTTGGCCGCGCGATCTGCCGGACCTCTGACTGACCAGACAGCCATTATCAAAGCGAACACCACTATGACTATCGAATTGAATGGGTTCGCAGCCAAAACAACGGGCAACGACTCAATGGCCACGCCGACTATGACGTACGCAAGTACAGTGCCGACTACCAGGCCGGCAACGCCACCTATTAGACCAACTATGGCTCCTTCAAGCATTAGCATCCTCTTGATCGACTTCGGACCAAATCCCTTGGTCTGCAGAAGTCCAAACTCTCTCCTTCTCAGGTTGTAGCTCACGTCACTGAGCATTGTGGACGAGTACCATGCCATGAAGATCACAGGAGCAGCCAAAGCAACAAAGGACACGACGAGCCCCGTCGCCCTCAGTGAGAGCATTGACAGTGTCGACCCGAGCAAGTTGGTAACCTGTGTGTTGAAAGCTGCGGTCCTGTCCTCGATCTTCGCGATGGCGTTTGAGACTGCTGTTGAGGATCCACCTATATCATAGGGATTCACAAGAGAATTCCGATTAAGCTGACAATAGAATCCGCACTCGACTGCAAGACGTGACACGTTTTGCTGAACTGAGTACCAGTCAATGATGGGACTGATGGTCAAACCCCAGTCCACAAGAAGTAGGTTGTAGTCGCGCCAGTCGCCAAGCTCAATCTGGATGAAACCGAGGTCCAAGTACCTTGGGGGATTAAGAAGGCGGGCAGTCCCTGAGGGTATGTCAACGAATCCTGCGACTGTAAGGTTGACTGTCAACGTCGTTGCGTACGGAGGAGTTGTCGTGAAGACCCTGATACTCGCATGCAGCTCTTGGCCCATCGACAGGTATGAGGCATTCGTTGAGCTGGCCACAACGTACGTTTCGTTTGCCGCCAGAGCCACCGTACCGTTCACATTGGACAAAGTGTGCCATGCAGTGCTGTTCGGCTGTAGTCCCACCACGTTGAAGGTCTGCCTTGGGCTCACATTGTGGATGTACGAGAACTTGGTATAGCGATCGGCATTCACTACCTCTGGCAGACCCTCAAGTGTTTCCTCAACGTCTGCAAACTCCGTGGCACTCCAAGTCACGTTGTTGGCCTGAACGCGTGCATCGTAGTCTATGCCTGCGAGTTCTTGGGTGACGGCCTCCTTAGAAAGGACATCGGCCGATATTACCATGCTCGAGAAGAAGGTAGTCGCAATTAGCACGCCTATGGTGAGCGCGATAAAGAGTCTATACCCTCGAAGAACTCTTTTGACAGCATAGCCCAACATACTTGGCCACGGTCCTCAGTCTGCGACACCCATCCGACGTAATAAAGAAGACGTATCAGTCATGCGTCTAGACTGTCCGAGAGGAACGCCTGTCATAAGCGATGGACACGACAATGACCAAACCCATGAGGGCAAGACTAGAGCCAACCACGATGGGTGCTGTGACTGAAGGATCTACAATTGTTGTGGTGACCGGCCTCATGTCTATTGTCCTAGCGTAGCTCGTGGCTGAGTTGTTGGCCATGTCATAAGCCAGAATGCTGAAGGAGTATAGTTTGCCTATCGCAAGACCGGGAAGGGTACCCACATAGTGAGTCCCATTGCTCAAGAGCTCGTGCAGAGTCTCAGTGCCAGGCGTAGGGTCGACGATCAAAGACACGTTACGAACCCCCGACTCCGTGTCCGTCACATTGGCCCAAGCAACAAAAGGCAATCCTTGGTTGACTGGACCTTCGAGACCCCACGCAAGTATCTCGGGTCGCAGAGTATCGGCTCGATAAGAGATGAAAGACGATTCCAATAGCGTCTCCTCTCTAGTATCGCCGGCTGAGCCGAATGCGGCTGGGTTGCCTGACAAGACCAATAACGTCGCAAAGGTCAGTACCATCAG
>PRDI01000071.1 GCA_003345595.1 Candidatus Thorarchaeota archaeon
GAGATGCAGATGCTGCTTCAGAACTACATGGACAAACACCGGGCCGTCAACAGGACCGCGGAAGAGCTCACTAAGCGCGGACTGGCCTTCATTGCAGCACCAAGTCTGCACAGGGCATAGTCCAAGTTGTCACGTCATATGGCATGCATTCTTCGGCAAATGGAAGACAACGGTTTCTCCACCAACTATCACATGTGTCGAGATACGGTGGAGGTGACGGTGCTCGGACTACATCCACTGCTGGAAGTTGTCATCGTAAAGTTTCTGCAGTCGGTCCCTATGACTGAGCTCTTCGCGAGCCAATGTTTCAAACACTGCTTTGTGGGGGGCATCAGTTGTCAATTCGGAGAGTGCCTTGTAGAAATCGTAGGATGCCTCCTCTCGCTGGATTCCTACTATCAATACGTCCTGAGGCGTGGATGAGGGTTTCAGTGGAATGGAAATGAGATACCTACCCAAATCCATTTTCTTGAACTGGGCGTTGGTCTTGCATGCGAACATCTCGCAGACACCTTCTTTTAAGGCGGTTTCCAGCTTCTTGCGGTGGATCACTTCCTGTTCTGCAAGTTCCTTCAGGAGTTTCTCAGATGAGGACAGTTCTGCCAGCTTAGCTGACTCTGTATAGAACTCGTATGCCTCCACCTCTCTTTCTATTGCAAGCGATACTAGCTTCTCGAAGGACTGTTGGACTGTCGTCAATGGAATTCCCACTTGAGCCAGTAGGGGCCGGTTTTAAGTATGGCGACATAGTACTCTGAAGGAGGCGGTTCCGTTAGTGCGAGTTGACGGTAAGACAGAAGTATAAGCTTGTGCAATAGTCGTGGATGTTCGAGAAGTGAAGGTTCATGAAACTGTCATCCAATGATTTCACTCAAGGAGCGTCTATTCCTGACAGATGTGCCTACAAGAAAGGAAACACAAGCCCGCATCTCACGTGGGATCAGGTTCCTGCGGGGACCAAGAGCTTCGCCCTGATATGTAACGACCCTGATGCACCAGTGGGCAACTGGATACATTGGCTGGTGCATAGTATACCCCCGACAACGAGGTCGATACCATCCGGTGGGCCTGTGCCTGGTGTACAGGTAGAGAACGACTATGGCGAGAAGAAATGGGGCGGTCCTGCACCACCGTCTGGTACTCATAGATACTTCTTCACCATATATGCATTGAATGTCCCTGCTCTCACGGGAGTGACCAAGAAGGTCTTCCGAGAAATGTGTGAAACCCATAAGATTGAGTCAGCGCAAACGATGGGAACATACACAAAGAAGTAGTGGTCTTGCTGGGCTCTGTTCCTCCTTCGAACACAGTCGTAGGGCTCAAGAGAAGATGGTCCCAATGGAACTTGAGAAGGTCTTCACTTGCCGCCATGATGATTCCTGAAAGCTCAGCTCCTCGGACCGGGATGTATCTCTTTCATTTCCGGAGGGAGGTACTTGTGCAAAGCTTTTGGAATTACGATGCTTCCATCTCGTGTCTGATAGTTCTCCATGATTGCCACCATAGCTCTGGGGTTGGCCATCATGGTACTGTTGAGTGTGTGCAAGTACGCTTTTTCCAGACCGCCCTTCTTCAGCCTGTACTTGATGCCAAGCCGAGTTGCTTGATAGGCAGTGCAATTGCTGCATGAAACTGCTTCTCTGTACATTCCCTGACCCGGCATCCACACTTCCAAATCGTACTTCTTAGCGGCAACAGTCCCAATATCCCCTGTGCAGATATTGACAACACGATATGGTATCTTCAGAGCTTGAAAGAACTCCTCTGTGTTGGCAATGAGCTCCTCATGAATCCTCCACGATTCATCTGGGCTACAGAATACAAACTGCTCGACCTTGTCAAACTGGTGTACTCTAAAGATGCCCTTTGTGTCCTTTCCGTGGCTTCCCGCCTCTTTTCTGAAACAAGTGCTGATACCTGCGAACTTCATTGGCAGATCTGTCGGCTCGAACACCTCGCCCATGTACATAGCGGCGATGGGATGCTCAGATGTGGCTATTAGGTAGAGGTCCTCGTCATCAATTTTGTACATCACGTCTTGGAAGTCAGCAAGATCAGTCACGCCCTCATAGGGCTCTCGATGCATCATGAATGGGGGATACACTGGAGTGAACCCCTTCTTGGTTAGCATTGCGAGTGCCATCTGCTTCATGGCGAGATCCAGGATGACGAGTTCGTTCTTAAGATAGTAGAACCTAGCACCCGCTATCTTAGCGGCTCTGGGTATGTCTCCGAGATTGAGCATGTCTAGAAGATCCACGTGACTCCTGACCTGAAAGTCGAACTTGGGCTGTCCTCCCCACTCTCGAACGACTTCATTTCCTTCCTCGCCAACTCCGTAGGGCACACTCTCATGAAGCAGGTTAGGAATCCTCATCAGGATCCCTCTGAGTTCTTCCTCAAGCCGTGTGGTTTCTGTTTCGTTTTTCGC
This sequence comes from Candidatus Thorarchaeota archaeon, assembly GCA_003345595.1. Lineage (GTDB taxonomy): Archaea > Asgardarchaeota > Thorarchaeia > Thorarchaeales > Thorarchaeaceae > OWC5. The sequence goes on from PRDI01000071.1 coordinate 2,435, forward strand.
AATGGCTGCGTTGACATCGTTAGCTCTGCCCATTACTTCTGAGGGGTCGGCACCAGACTTCTTCAGCTCCCCGACCTCTCTAGACAGCCTGTTCCGTTCTGTTCTCAGACTCTGAAGCTCTCTCTTCAGCAACCTCACCTTCTCGTCAAGAGCAAGAAGACGTTCAAACGCATCCATCCTAGCATCGTCACGTCTTCTCCGAAGGTTCTCTCTCACCAGCTCCACATTTTCACGTATGAATCTGAGATCGAGCATACAAGATTCACCTGTCCAGACCAGCGATGCAATTTCTGCTCGCACCAATGATGAAGGCACACCAATCCGAATCCGAGCGGTGTCTATACCCCTCGTATTTCGTTCGTTGGTGGTGCCTCTGCTTTTTAATCACTCGCTCATACTGTTTCTCCGTACCCCATTCAATGTGGTTTCGCACGAATACCATCGGAAGGGCTTAAAGGCGACTCCGGAACCGGAGCGGCGCCCAACCACGAGGTGGATTCTGTTGAGGATTGGCATGGTCAGCAAGTTCGGCATCCCGGACGGGCTCTGCGTACGTGCCAATGCTGTGTTGAAGGGTCTCTTGGACAATGGCCACGTGGTCCATGCCTTTACGCACTCGAAGAATGTGAGCTTGTTGCCACCAGAGAGAATACACAGATTCTCGGGGTTTCAAATGAACCCCCATCTTTCGTTCGATGCTCCACACACGCCTCGCACGATTGCACAGATGTGCCGCCGCATTGGCATTGATTTGTTGGACGTACAAATGAACTCAGGCACTACAGAGTTTCTGCTCCCGCTCTTCAAGCAGTCATTGCCTCCTCTTGTTGTCACCTATCACCTCGCCTATTCCACTGTCGGCTCATTCGTCGGGACTGCCTTTAACATAGCAGGGAAAGCTTCGCTATTCGCGAGTAAGAGTTACGACGCAATAATACTCGTGCATGCATTGTATGAGCCCGTGTTCTTGCGGAATGGTGTCCCAAAGAGCAAGTTGCATGTCATACCGAACGGTGTAGACACCAGTCTGTTCACGCCACGCGCTCACCAGAAGAATGACAACACTGTGGATTTCATATATGTCGGACGTCTCAGCGTCGACAAAGGAGTGCACATACTCATCGACGCATTCCGAGAGTATCAAAAGGAAAACCCGATGTCCAGGCTGACCTTGATTGGTGATGGGCTTCTAAAATCAATGCTGACCGGCCGCGATCAAAACAGGTCTATCCGCTGGCTGGGGAATGTCGACCATAGCCTTGTTCCTTCGTTTCTCAAGGAAGCTGATGTCTTCGTGGCGCCCATGACGATCGGGCCACTGACGGCCTCTTTGAGTGTATTGGAGGCAATGAGCTGCGGGCTTCCGGTGATAGCTGCGAACGTAGCAGGCGCCAATCACCTCTTGAGCCCCAGCGAAGGTCTGCTCGTCAAGCCTGAGTCTGTGCCGGCTGTTGTCGAGGGAATGCGTCTGCTGGCTCGTGATGAGAGTTTCAGGCTTTCGCTGGGAAAGCAGTGCCGTGAGAAGATTCTGCGAGAATACTCGTGGAAGCGGCAGATTGGTCTGATTGAGGACGTCTATCGCCAATTGATAGACCACCGGAGTCGCTGATAGTCCTGTGCCACCAACGCATGGATTGAGCAGGATTGAAACAGGCATGAAGGGCTGCCCAATCTGAGCCGCTCGAAGCATCTCTGCGAATCTTCTCGAAGACTAGCTCTAAGCAAACAACCAGAGTCCACAGGGTCCTCTGCAAGAAAGGACTAGGTGAATCTGCCCTCTAGTGCGACGAGTACCGTTCATTGTAAGTTGGACAAAGTTGGACACAGGAGTCTTTGTCCTCCCAGAAACGGCACTGGGGTCGTACTCCTTGGGGCTGGAATGTGTCGAGTCAGCCTCAAAGAGACGTCTGATTCGAGCTGTTTAAGCCCCTGCTCGAAAATCTCCAGGATTGTCCAACTTCTACGCAGCTGTTGCATACCCTCAGTGGAGCAG
>PRDI01000072.1 GCA_003345595.1 Candidatus Thorarchaeota archaeon
GCATCTCTGGTGGTAGCACGTCCGCGTTTTCGAGCATCCTCTTCCTTGCCTCTGGCGGCATGATCTTCACCGTCTGCATCATCGCCTCGGGATTTGGGTAACCTTCACCGCCCATGCCCATCGTTGGGTCAATCCCGCTCACTGTCTGCACGGACCCCATCTCGGGTGACGCGGGCTCGATGATTTCGGCACCCGACTTCAAGACTTCCTCACTGGCAGTCTTCACGATCTCATCTGTTATCTCTTCGATACCTTGGTGAGCATAGTATGTGTCGTAGAGCGCCTTGAATGTCCCATTCAGTGCCAGAAGCTCATCTTGAGTCCCCTCCTCTATCAGCTTGCCGTGATCGAAGACGAGAATCCTCGAAGCATCTGCTATTGTCGTCAGACGATGAGCAATCACGACTGTGGTCCTATTCGCAAACAGCCGGGCTTGGGCATCCTGGACCAGCGATTCACTGTATGCGTCCAGCCTGCTGGTGGCCTCGTCCAAGATCAGTATACGAGGGTCTGCAAGCATTGTGCGCGCGATGGTGATCATCTGCCGCTGTCCTGCGCTCAGGTTCTTTCCTCCCTCGATGACCTTGGTTTCATAGCCATTCCCAAGGACCTCGATGAACTCATTCGCACCGAGAAGACTGCAGAGTCCGATGATTTCGTCATCCGTGGCGCCAGGTCGTCCGTATCTTATGTTCTCCATGATTGTGTCATCGAAAAGGTAGGGTTCCTGAGATACCAGAGACACCGTATCATGAAGAGACTCGAGCGTCACGTTTCGCAGGTCTTGCTTGCCAATCAGGATTCGCCCAGAATCGGGGTCATAGAACCTGTCTACAAGTCCGGCGAGAGTCGTTTTCCCTGCGCCTGTGTGTCCGACTACAGCCACCAATTCCCCAGGCGCTATGGAGAAGCTCACGTTCTTGAGAACAGGTGTTCCCTGAACATATGAGAATGTTACGTCATCGAAGGAGATCCCGTCGCTATCTTCAGCCAGTGGCATGGCCCCAGGCTTGTCTGTGATAGCGGCCTTTGACTCCAGCACGTCAGAAACACGGTCCATTGCAGCCAGTGATTGTTGTACCGCCGTGGCATTCATCACGAGCGCGAGAAGGGGCCACATGAACCTCCCAATGAGCAAGATCCCCAAAAAGACCTCTCCAATAGACAAGAGAGGCAATGTCTGGACAACCAATGTTCCTGCCACGAAGAGTATGGCTGCGATTGCGAACTGACCTATTGCAGTCACCAACGGCTGCATCGCACTCATGAGCATCATGAACTTGAACCCCTGGCCATATGCCCGCTGGTTGAGTTCGGACATTCCTGCCGCCAACTCCCTCTCTCGGTTGAAGGCCTTCGCTATGTGAATCCCTGACAAATCCTCCGCTATCTGACCAGAAACATGCCCATAGGCTCTCTGGGATGCTAACATAATCCTCTGACCAACAGTCCCAAAGAGTACCGCGATCAACAGCACGCCAGGTATGACGACGAGTGAAGTGAGCGCCAATTCGGGTGACGCAAACCAAAGTATGAGGAAAGAGGACACCAGCATCAGTATCTGACCTCCAAAATCGATTAAGACTTGGATCCCTATTGAGAGTGAGTCAGTATCTGATGTGACTCTTGACGTGATATTCCCGCTCTGTTCGGACTTGTGGTATGACAGATCCGCTCTAACAAGATGGTTGTAGACATCATCCTGAACATTGCGAACAAGACCCGCCTGCGCACTGCTCAGTATCCACGTGTAGACACCGCCAAAGACCCATGCAGCGATCCGCATAATGAGATACAGGACAACAAGGAATAGGATGGAAGAGAAACTTGCCGATACTGAAAGTACTTCATCGATACCCGAAGTGAGCACAAGTGGATTGAAGACGGTTATGATCGTGGATATGAGAGAGAACACAGCGCCAATGGCAACACTTCGCTTGAACGCTCCGAGATAGTGAATCATACGGCCAAGTAGCAGTCTTGTGGGCCGACTGCGTTTCTCACGAACCCCGGCTAAGGCTCTGGGGCCTCCAGGACCATGCATCATTGCGGCTCACCTCTTGACCGCACGGCCATCTCCAAAAGCTCCTTCGCTCCAGGAAGGCGCTCAAATATGCGCCTGTAGGCTTCCGACTCTCTCAACAGATCCTCATGGGAGCCGGCCGCCACTATGCGGCCCTTGTCGACTATTATCACCATATCCGACTCAATCAGGGTTCTGAGCCGCTGAGTCACTGTTATGCTCGTGCGTCCCCTCATGACCTCATCGAGAGCTTTCCTCATGAGAAACTCTGTCTGAGCATCAACCGCACTGACAGAGTCATCCAGCAGTAGTATCTTTGGATCCTGGATTATTGCTCTCGCAATTGCCAGACGCTGCCGCTGTCCGCCGCTCAGTGTCATGCCTCGTTCGCCAATCATTGTATCGTAGCCCTGCGGAAGCCCAACAACAAACTCGTGCGCTTGGGCTCTCTTCGCTGCCTCTTCGACCTCTTCCCTGGAGGCGAGTGGTTTCCCGAATGCAATGTTGTCGTGGACTGTCTTCCTGAACAGAAAGATGTCTTGTTCCACCAGACCTACGTTACTGCGCACGTTCCTGGTGGACACATCTCGAAGGTCCACGCCGCCGACACGGACTGCTCCATCTGTTGGGTCATAGAGCCTGAGCAGCAGCTTCAGGATTGTGCTCTTTCCACCCCCAGGTCCGCCAACTAGGGCTACCCTGGAACCTCCAGGTATCCGGATGGTGAAGTTTCGAAGTGCATAGTGATTGTTGTTTCCGTTGTTCGAAACGTACTTGAAACTGACATTGTCGAACTCGACGTCGCCAAGCCAGTTCACTTGAGTGACCTCTTCTGCCGGTTCTACCATCGGATCATTCCAAGTGAGAGTGTCGACAATCCTCTTTGCGTTGACGTACCCTCCACGCAGCATGAGCAACATTCGAGGCAGTTGGAAGTTGAGACCTTCTAGGGAAACCAGCAGCCCGAGCACGACCACGAGCGTTCCCTGACTCAGGACGCCGATCCACACCTCGTAGCTTCCATAGAAGAACGCCAATGTCGTCATGGCCGAGAGCACGAGTGCAGGAATGTAGAAGGATGCAAGACGTCCTTCCTTCGTGACGATTCTCTCGTAGTCCTTAGTCACCTTACCAAACCTGGAGATCTCTCTCTGTTCTGCGCCGAAAGACCTCACGAGCTCTATCCCTCTGAAGACTCCCTGTGAAAGTGAGGTGAGGTTCTCCATATCCTCAGAACGTTCACGTCGGACAGGCTCGACAGCGTTGGCATACCTGTATGCAAACACAAGATATGCCGGAGTTCCAATCAAGACTATCGCTGTGAACACTCCAATTGGCACGTTGACATAAGGTATTGTGAAAAGCACAAGCAGGCCAGTCGTCTGGTCTATCATCGCAAGCAGGACTCCTGTTATCAGGAACGACGCGAGTCCACCGATGATGTTCCTCAATGCGGGATTGAGTGACATTCTCACCCAGTTGATGTCCTGCATGGCGACCGAAAGAAGTCGTTTGCTGTCGACCTGATCGTGGAACGTCATGCTGTAGTTCTGCATTGCCTCGAAGAACTGCTGTCTGGAATCACGCTCCCATTGAAGAGTCACAATCGCCCAGACGTATCCAACTACGAAGTAGAGACCCATGTAGATTGCAGCCAATGCGGCTATGAGTCCCACATAGTACATGAAAGTGGCACTGAGTACGTGCGATGACTGATCGATGGTCAACTGGTTAACGGCCGAACCCACGATTACTGAAGGAAGTATCGTGAGCACCGTGGACACAACTGTCAGTAGTGTGGCGAACCCGATTGAAAGCGGGTGTTTGATTAGGCCGCCCAGCATGTATCTTGCCGGACTCGTGTGCTTCAGCAACGGAGGGCTCTGGACAATCTGACCGCTACCCTGCTCAATCACTGCTGTTCTCTGATCCGTCACTGCTTTTCACTCCGTTCTCCATAGTGTCTGCGAGTTGCTCCAGTTTCTCGATCGCCTTCCCGATTCTGGCTGCGAGCTTCCGACGCTGAAACTGTGTCAGCTCCGACATATCGGACGCTAGAGCCTCCGCGGCAATAGAAACCGCGTTCATGTGGAAGTAGGCTCTGTCATTTGGATCCAATAGCTGGAGCCACAGCAGGCGATGGAGCCGCGTTCTGTCGTCCATCTGATTCTTGTGCCTGAAGACTTCTCTGAAACGTTCCTGTCCCTTACCTGACAGCCGATATGTGCTGATTCGTCCGCCTGCGCCGACAGCTTCAATCAGTCCTTCATGCCTCATGGTGGCAAGCATTGGATAGATAGAGCCAGGACTTGGGCGCCACTTACCCTGACTGCGATTCTCCAGAACATCCATTATGTCTGTGCCAGACATCTCTTTCGACTGCAGCAGCCTTGCGATTACGAGTCTGAGGAACCCCCTCGGTACCGACTGCAGACCTCTCAGGTCTTCGCTTGTATTCTTGCTAGGCGCACCCAAGTTCATGTCACCAGCTCAGGATGGCGAAGGACTCCAATATCGGATACGATATTGCGACGCGGCGGCTCTTATCGGATGCGATATAAAGATGGCGATTGGGCCATAATAGATTGAGCTGTCACCTAGTTCGAAGGACACTGTAATGGGAACTCAGTCACATCTTTGACCAAAGGAAATGCGACGTTCAGTACAGTCGTATGATCGATCACGATCTTGGTCTGCGCCGCGTTGTGAACATGCCCGTGCACAATAACGTCCGGCCGGGCAAGTTCCATTATCTTGGATACCCACCATGAGAATGCATTCGAGTGATTCTCACGCGCCCCTTGGACTAGAGGACTATAATGGACCAAGAGAATCGTGTGTGTAGAGGTATTAGCAGCCTCGGCGAGCAACTTTGACAACCGTTCTGCACGTTTCTCAAGAGACTTTCGAATCGAGGACGTTCTGCCAACTTGTGAAACCACACGGTCCGGTACCACTGGCGAAGCTCCCACTATGACTACTTTGGCTTCGCCTATGTCAACCCTGAACGTCGTATCCTCAAGGAACTTGATTCTGTGTCCAACAAGACGTACTACTTCTTCTCTAACGTCCCGATTCTCCTCATTACCAAAGCATGCGACAATCGGGGTGTCATCACCGAAACGAGAGTTGACGGCATCGGCGACCTTCTTATACTCGTGAACACTGCCAGACTCGATCATGTCACCTGCTAGCAAGAACACGTCTGGCCTGCGGCATGTCGATATGGATGTTCGGAATTCATCGAGGTATCTAGGACTGTGAACGTCAGAAACTGCTGCCACATACAGTGCCTTGTTTCTGCTATCTCCTTGCACAATCATCGAAACGCATGAATGCATATCGTGCTTTTGATGTTGACCAAGGCGAGAAGGCTACCACACGTACCATTTCATACCTCGCCGGGTAAGGGCCTCAAGCGACCCATTGGGGCGGGATATAAGTCAAATCGACCTATTACCATTCAGTTCCTTGAACTAGCGATTAATCGGTACACCAGACCGTAATTGGCAGGGTGTCCAGCGAGCATCTTTTTAATACGTAGTTCTCCGGCTTGCTACCCGGACGACACCGGCTGGTCGGGTGACTGTGGTCCGTTCCGGACGGCCCCGCCCGCCCAGCAAGAATAACAGGAGCCCTATCCATGAGAACCAAGCGAGTAGCGATACTACTGTTCTTGATGATGTCACTGACATTCGGCGGTATGTTTGCCACTCCGGCGCTGCCCGCTGAACAACAGACTCAGTCCGACACACAAGTAGTTGATCTTGGGGACGGGACAACTGTTGAAGTTGCACCTGATGAGATGCTTTATGAGTATGTCATATCCGCAGCACCCTCGGAGAAGTCCGGAACCGGCACAGCGCTGACAGTCTCTGAGTATGGCATTCGCACGGACACATTCTCTGACCGTACGATGACGTATGCGTCTGCAACTCAGACAACAACAACTGCCAACCTCTCTGTTCCTCTGGGCGATCAGTGGCAGGGGTACAAGGTCTTCGGAAACGTGACGGACATTACAGAGAATCGCACTTGGGTTCTGAACTCAGGCTTCGGCACTGCGGCAAACTGGACCTACAGAACTTCTCAAGTCGAGGGTTCGTTTTCGGGAAATGACAGGGTGCAGGTTTTCTCTTCCGCTGGAAGCTATCAGAGGAAGTGGGGCTCGCGTGGCACTGGCAACGGCTTGCTAATCGATCCTTGGGGGATCGCCATCAACTCGACTGGATACGTCTACATAGCTGACACGTATAACAACCGCATTCAGATATTCACGCGGACTGGTAGCTACGTGGCTCAGTGGGGAAGCTACGGTACTGGTCCGGGTCAGTTCGATCGTCCGATGGGTATCGCCATAAACACGACGGGATACGTGTACGTGGCGGATTTTGGAAACGACAGAGTGCAGGTGTTCAATAGCCGAGGTTTCTATCAGAGAAGCTGGGGTTCGACCGGGGACACACCTACGAATGGTGTTTTCCACGGGCCAGTGGGCGTGGCCATTCTAGATTCCAATGGTCGTGTCTATGTAGTTGATTCAGGCAACTCAAGGGTCCAGTACTTCGGATCTACCGGCACGTACGTAGGCCAATGGGCTGTTAGTGGTCTGCCGAGAGGAATTTCCATCTATCAGGCAAGCTCGTGGGTTTACGTTTCTGAAACAAGCAACAACCGAGTCCGGAGATTCGACGCTAATGGTCTCAATCCACTCACATTTCCAACTATTCTAAGTCCCGATGGAATAGCAGTTAGCTCAACCGGGTACGTGTATGTCAACAACGCGGGTAGCTCTCCGGGAACTCATCGAGTCACCCGCTACAATACCGGGGGTGGAGCTGCCTTCAATTGGGGATCGGATGGGACTGCCGACGGTCAGTTCAGAATCAACACGGGGATAGCCGTCAACGCCACTGGCTACGTGTACACCACGGAAAGTGGAGGAGAAGGCCGGCTAGCGAGCAAGTGGCTCTCCACGGGTCACGGCACTGGAAATGGCGCTCCATCCTTCCTCATCGATGGATACTGGCATGATGCGGGCAGTGGCCTCTACGGCTACTGGTACAACCCAGGTGACAAAGCGTTCATCCGGCAGGACTTGGCAATCCCCAGAGGTCAAGTCACGTGGCTGGGAATCTCGCTCGACTACTATGCAGACTGCCGAGGCTGGGCCAACTACATGACGGGTTTCTTCGAGCTGTTCGTTTCTGCGGGAGACCCTGACTCCGGAGGAAGATTCCTCTGGAACCGACAGTTCGACAAAATCGCAGATGACAACATCTGGTACTCTACCGGAATCATCCCGATTAGTCCGAGCCTATTGACCCTACCCAACGTCGCTCTGATGGCAGGACTGAGGGTAACACAGAGTGAATGGTACAGAACGAACGATATAATGCCCGAGGGCAGACTGGACAACATTATCCTCTACGTGAAGGCCAAGGCGACACCGACCAACATCAACTTGAGAATGGACGGGGTTGTCGTGAGCAACCTGATGAATGGATCTAATCCATTCTTCGGACTGGGGGTTGCCACATACTCACCCTCGGTTCCTTGGACCAGCGGATTTGCCTACGGTAACTTTTCTTGGACGCCTACTCCGAACCCACCTGATCCAGACCTAAACATCTTGGTTGAGATCGATGTCAGGGTCACAGTATGGGCCCGGAGGTACAATGTTCTCACTATCAACGACACGGAGAGATTCACAACCGGCGACAACTACGCGGTTCAGAATGCGACCACGGTGCGTTGGACGACAAACCATTACGTTGCGGTGCCGGGAGGATATTCGACATACTACTTCTATAACCTGTCGACACCAATCAACAGGGACATTGACTTCGTGGCGGAGCCATACCATCGTGACGTGAACTTGACCTACGGTTGGTCCTACGGTAGACCAGGCGATGGAAGGGTCAACGTATCAGTATATAGTGTGACCACGGTGAACCAGAATGGATTCTGGCTGCTGAAAGGTTCCTCTCCAAATACGATCAGAAACCTCGAGGTGTGGAACGCTGGGGCATCGGCTTGGACCAGTACAAAGACTTTCAGAGCCAACGAGAACACTCGATTCAGAGCCAATCTATCTGACACATACGCCGGAGACACCGTATACTTCACGGTTTATGACCCAGCAGGTAATGCGTGGAGAAGTCTTCAGGCAATCGTAGATGGCTCCGGGATGGCCGTCACCGGATATGTCAGCTTTGGAGCAGCGAACTCCAGTGTCGGCGCCTGGGAAGTGCAGGCTTTCTCCGTGGATTCCACTTCGAGTGGCGGCAGTGTGAGAAATGTCGGCTACTACCGAAGAGCCTTCGCCATCAATCATTCCACAAGCGCCTTAGTGAAGTATCCTGAGGGGTCAGAAATCACTTGGACGTACAATGCGACATTCGGCGAGCTCGTCTTCCTTCAACTCCGAGTCAATGATACTGATAATGGCGATCTCTTGCCCGGAGGTTCGATGACGTACCTATGGGCTGCAGGCACTGGCCAAGTCAATGACATGGGGACAGGAGAGTACAGCGTTTCGCTGGACACTGGGGCGCTCTCATCGAATGGGCAGTTTAGCGTCAACATACAGTGGTCGAAGCAATACTACGACTCGATTGCGAGAACATTCAGCATCAATGTAATCTATACAACAGAACTCCTTTCCGCGGATGCTCCCGGAGTTGACGTTCCTCGCGGCTATGATGCTCAGCTGCACCTGAACTACAGAAACGAAGTCGGTGGTGGCATCCAGAGTGCAGTCATTATCTGCAATTGGACTATGGACAGCTATAGCGTCACCCCTGAGGTAGGGAGTCCAGGCAATTACATTCTAAGCCTCCAGACTGATGCAGTTTCACTGGCAAGCTACCGAGTGATGATTACTGCGAAGAAGGATTTCTTCGAAACGAGGTCTATCATACTTTCAGTACAGGTGAGGGAGCTTCACACATCTGCGATACCATCCGCGAGTCTTCTCTCACTACCTGTCGGGTACACGACTTCTCTCACCATAACTTACACAGACACTGACCATGGAACTCCGATCACAGGCGCAGCAGGAGCAATCCGATGCAACTGGTCAGAGAAACACACTACTGGTGATCAGAACTACACGGTGACCGAAACAGCAACACCGGGAGTCTATCAGGTCACATTGATATCAAAGGATCTCGATGTCCTGCGGACCTACTCTGTTGTCTTCAATGTCCAGGCATATGGTTCCCAAAACCACACGTTCACAGTCACCGTTGTCCTCAGAACACATCTCACTTCGTTCTATTTCGTAAACCCAATCAGCCCGACTCCCTACACCGGTCACATTCAGATCTATGTGTCATACTTCGATTTCGACACCGGCACAGGCATCGAGAATGGCTCCTATGTGGGATACAACGTCAGAATGAGAGCAACCACGGCGGGACTGCCAGGGCTCATGTTCACTGTCACGAATGGGACCGTTCCCGGTGAGTACATCATCTCCATCTCCGCTGACCAGTGGGGTTCTGTGGGGACCAAGTATCTGACATTCTATGCGAACTGGACTGGTCCGACTGTGAAGTACTTCAATCGGACACTCTACACAGACACAGGTGTCATCATAACCGCATCACCGACTGACATATTCATTGGCCAGAGCCCTGTCATCACTCCATATGGCGAGAACATCAGCTTCTCAGTAGTATACTATGACACTGCCGAACCGATTGGAATCGTCAACGGAACCGGACCTTTCGCCGGCAACGTCAGAATCTTTGTTGCCGTAGTGACATCTGGCCAGACTCTCAATCAGAACCTAATGGAGATCAGTGAGATTGACTTCTTGACACGGCCGGGTGAATACAGGATTGAGTTTAGCAGTCAGTACCTCACTGGTATCATCGGCTGTGAGCTTAGGATATGGCTGAACTGGACTGCGGGAGAGCTTCCGTACTATGGTAACCAATCGCTATTCGTGACAGTCTATACAACATATCGTCTTACAACGGTAGATTGGACCCCACTGCCAATTACGGCATTTGATGAACTGGTGGATCTCACATTTGTCTACAGAGATGTCATCACAGGAGATCCAATCCTGAACTCCAGCAAGCTCACGGTTAGCGTCCAAGAGAGCATCTCCTATGACGTGTTCTATGACGGTGACCTGACCGGCATGTTCAGAGTCCGAGTCAACACTGCCTCTTGGACTCCTGGCTCACGAACGTTCCACCTCAACGTCGTGTGGTCAGGAAGTCCGTTCTATCAGAATCGAACATTGATCTCCATTCCAGTAACGGTTAGATACAGGTACACAGACCTTACTCATGGAGCCTACGCACCCGTCCAGTATGGCAACAACCTAACTATCGTCTTCAGCTATCGTGACCTCGATGATATCGTTACTACTGGCATAGACGGTGCTACGCTCAGGCTCGACTCATGGCTTGCAGGCTATTACAATGTGTTCGACAACCATGATGGCACCTACACACTGGTCTTGATCACTTCATCATTTCCATCGCCTGGATTATTCGTTGTCAATGCATCAATCACGTATAATGGACTCAGATACTGTGACAATGCGTCAGACTTCTTCTACTTGACACTCACTCAGAGGAATACCCAGCTCACGAGCGAACTGCCAGAACTCGCACCATATCTGACTCAAGCGAACATCACGGTAAGATACATTGATGACAGTACAGGAGTTGGTATCGTTAGCGCCGACGTGTTTGCAGGCTGCTCAACATCTTCAGAACAACTTCAGAAAGGTGTGAACTACTGGGTCGATGATTTGACAAATGGATACTACCGGGTTAGAGTTTCGACGATCGCGCTTGGCGGCTTTGGGCTGTACTCGGTAGCAGTCACAGCAAATTGGACTGGGGCTCCGTTCTACTTTGAGCGCGTCAGAAGCGTGAACATCGAGGTGTCAAGAAGACCTGCCGGCTTGACCGTGTCAAGGTCTCCTCTTAACACGCCGTTCCTAGAGAACATTGTGTTTGAGGTGTCTGTTACGGACACATTGGATGGATCGCCGATTGTACTCACGAAGGCAGTCCTTATTCTGACTCATGGATCCGGCACGCTGATCAGCCCATCGGAGTACGTGCTTTCTGGCTCTGCCGGGTTATACACTATTTCCTTCAACTCGACCCTCATAACATCAGTGCTGGTCAACGAACACCCAATCAGCATCAAGCTATTCTGGGGCGACACAACGCCGTACTACTCGAATGCCACGGCCGTCACCGAAGCCAGTGTCACCGCACGATCTACTCAGGCAAGTGTGATATCTACACCTCCGGCTTACTACTACTTCAACATTAGCGCCATTGTCAAGTACAGCGACTATCTCACGAGTGCGCCTATCTCGGGTGCCACGCTGACGTTCAGATGCCTCAATGCTTCAGTACAGCATAGCTGGTGGTTTGACAGGGGAGACGGCACCTACCAAATCCTCGTCAACAGCACGGACCTCCCATCCCTCGGAAAGTACTTCTTCACCGCCAACTTCACATGGACCGGCCAACCATTCTTCAACAATATTAGTGGTATTGTCTTCAGTGTCGTTGTGAATCCCGTTTCGACCGTGTTGACCTTTGAGATGCCCATTGGTGTAACGCATTACATGGGCGAAACCATTGTTGCGAATGTGACATTCCGCGATATCGCAACAGGCAGCGGGGTGTCTGGCGCAAATGTTCAAACCAACTGGAAGACACTGTTCGGCACGGACTATACTCTGGTAGAGATAGGCAAAGGCCTCTGGAATCTCACGATTCAAACCAGCGGACTCAATGCAGGTATATACTCATTCAGCATAAACGCTTCTAAGTATCTGCACCAAAACAGGACTGTCACTGCTGACCTTGTGCTTGCGTCTATGCCTGTGGACATAGCCCTGATTGCTACACCGACTTCGCCCAGTTGGGGAGATACTGTGCAGATTAGGGTAAATGTCACCGCTTCTAGGACTGGTGACCCCATCACTGGCGCATCTGTCAACCTCACAATCTCGCCTGACCTATACCTCATGACAGACTTGGGGAATGGAACGTACCGATGTACTGTTCCCACAGTGCTCTATAGTGCCGGCGAGTATACGATGAGCGTGACATTTGCTCTCGTGAACTACGAAACCCGTGAGCAGGGCTTCCAAATCAGGGTGAGCAAAGTACCTGCAACTCTCGCAGGTGTCATTGACCTGATTACTCCAGTCAATGGTCAACTGGTGACTGTCGAAGCCCAATACCGGATCGAATCCAATAGCACGTCTATAACCACGGGCCATGTCACGTACAGCTGGACAGGTGGTTCTGGCCTGTTGGTCTGGCAGCCTGCCCAATCGCGATATGTGACTCAGTTCATAGTGACTGATGTGCTCGTAGGGAGCTACCAGCTCTTAGTACTGGCGTCTTCAGATAACTACAGAACTGTCAGCGTCCAACTCACACTTACCGTGCTTGAGGTAAGGACAGAACTCCTGGCCTACGAAGGTCAGACTGTCCTCTCTGCTATTTCAGGCAACTCCTTCAACATCACTGTCTATCTCAATAACACAGATCTGTCTCTGCCGGTGTCTGGCGCATTGCTGACCTACGGGTTTGGAGAAGGGATTGGCAACCTGACAGACAATGGCGGTGGGTACTATACGGCACTTGTGTCAACTGGGACTTTGGAGATACGTGACTGGGTACTGACAGTCTCCAGCTCCAAGGCCGGATTCTCGCCCTCCTCAGTTCAGTTCAGGATAGCAATCCTCAAGATACCGACCAGGGTGATTGTAGGGACAAGTGCTGCCCAAGAGGGCTTCTACGGGAGAAATGTGACATATCTGTTCACGTTTTGGGACTCACACAACAACGTTTCTATACCTAACGCGACTGCCACATTTGCCTTGGAGTCAGTCGGAGGTCAGCTTGTTGACCTTCGGAACGGAAGCTACTCTCTTGAGATAGACACGACCTGGGTGAGCGCAGGCGCAGCAAGTCGAGACATCTCTGTCTTCTTCTCCCGGTCCCGATATGACTATGCATATGCTGCTGTCAAGCTAGTCGTAAGGCCAATCCCCACTGAAGTCTTGGGCTTTGCAGAAGTATCAGTGCCCGTTGGCGACGACTACAGTCATCTCTTCATCTTCAATGACACTCTGAACAATGCACTCATCGCGGGTGCCACGGCCTCGGCAGTCAGCCCCGACTTCGGCCTAAAGACTATGACGGATCTGGGTAACGGGTCATATAGACTCGGTCCTGCTGAAACAGGCATTTCACGCCTTGAAGTGAGAACCGAGCCCTACACAATCCGAATCCAGCTGTCAAAGGGCAATTTCAGCCTCGGGGAGATAGTGTTCCATCTCACAATAAGGAGAATTGCCACAGAGATCAGAGCTGTGGCTCCGCCTAACACCGTGTACACAAGACAAGTGTTCACTGTGTTGTTCACCTTCTGGGACACAGACCATAACGTCTTGATACCAGGTGCTCTCAATACCACCCCCGGTAGCACAGTGGTAGTTGTCAGCAGTGAGAACATCAACTTCGGAGATGGCAGGTATCAACTGGGTTTCATGGCTCCACAAGTCGGGGTCTTCTATCTGATAATACACCTTGACAAGACTGACTATGAAACAGGTGTGTACAGCGCAGTTGTCTATGCCTTGATGTCGGAAGAGCAACAGGCCCTAGTCAACGCTTTCACATATGGGGCGCTCGCTCTGATTCTTGCCGCTGTCTTCGGAGCATTCTACGTGAGAGTCCTCTCCGTACCGAAGATGCTGAGATGGATCAGATCTATGATATCTAAGCTCAGCAAGGGAAGAATTCCCAAGCCTGCTCCAGTCAAGAACAGGAGACAGATGTTGCTGGATTTGGTCAACACTGAGTTGGCCCCGGTTCATATCATAAAGACAGTTGACGATATCTCAATCTCAACTGTGGACGTTGCGGCGCTAGATGTCGAGAAGCTCCTCACAGAACTGGCTACAGTCGTAGGACTCACAGAGAAGGACATCGACACGCTTCGGCAAGACCTTGAAAAGATGAGACCCAGTGAGAGGGCCGGCTTCATCGGCGAGGTTCTGAAGCAGGAGAGAGCAAGAAGAGCCCGTGAACTCGTTGAAGCAGAGAAAGCCGCAGAGCCGGGCAAGGCGGTAGAGCGTCTGGCAAGGAAGCTGACAGAGGAGGAACTGACGGATTTGCGTGAGCGACTCATCAAGATGGGCATACAGGAGAGCGAAGCAGACCTGATGGTAGAGCAAGCTCGGAGCCTCACGAAGGCAGAGGTGGATGCTCTGCTCGATCAAATCGGAGGTGACAAGCCGTGAATCATACCAGAAGAATAGTCCCGCTCATCTTCCTTGCTATCGTCCTCTTAGTCCCCGTCCTCTCACCTACCGTGCTTGGCAGCTACTCGTTAGCCCAGACCACCGGCAGCCCCCAGAACAACGACGGGTCACAGACTGTTGACCTAGGCAGCGGGAACACCGTTCGTCTGGACGAAGGAGAAGAGCTACACAGGTTTGTGTTAACAGATCAAGGATGGACTGAGTGGACTGGTGTGTCATCCCCCCTGACTGGTGGGGAATTCGGCAACAGCTCCAATATCTTCGCTGGCCTCGCAATGAAGTACCTGACGACTAACGTCACAACAGGCACTACTGCGAGCATTCCCACTGGGACCGGATGGCAAGCGTACAGCACAAGTGCATCGGTTACCAGTCTGTCAGAGAACAGGACATGGACACAAAACCCCGACTTCAAGACGGCACCCAGTTCCTCTGATTGGACACTGGGTGTGACAAATGTGGCTGGCTCAAGCACTCCAACATCAGTATACAACGCAACAGGCCACGGTACAGGGAATGGTGCGATAGACCTTGAGGTCGACTCAACATCGGGAAGTGCACCCTATTACTATGACGCAGGTGACCTGGCATGGGCAAGGCAGACCATGACAATCCCGAGAGGGACTGTCGTCTGGGCTGGATTGACTCTGGACTACTGGGCGGACACAAGAGACGACACTCACTACGGCATGACAGGATCGTTCTCAATATATGTGATTGTGGAGGGCACGACTATCTGGGAAACCGTCTTCGACGAGATTGATGCCGAGGAGACTTGGTACAATAGCGGTATGAGCTTTGTTCCAACGTCAGTGTTCAATCTACCCACCGACCAAGCCGTCGCTATAGAGGTTGGGCTCTGGAGCAAGCAGTCTGTGGGCTACACTCCCGATATCGGGCCGCGAGCCAAGCTTGACAACATTGAGCTCTACGTCAAGACCAGAGCTACTCCAACGAACGTCAACCTAAAGATGAATGGCGTCACAGTTGCAAGCGGCACAGGCTACGGCAGTGGCACTGTCATTCAGAATCCTGCTACACCATGGACCAGTAATCCTGTGAAGCTAAACTTCACGTGGACACCGACACCAGTCAACCCTGTCCCGAACAGGACAATAGCTGTAGAGTTTGACGTCAACGTGAACATGTTTGCTCGACGACTAAACACACTCACCGTCTATGACATCAATCCGCTGGCATATGGTGAGAGGTTCACTATACAGAATGGATCGAATGCGAACTATATCACCTACTTCTATGCCGATATTCCTTCAGGCTACCCGAACAGATACTTCTTCAATGAGTCGTTACCACTGAACAGGGATGTCTATTTTGTTGGGAAGCCGCTGGCACCTTCAACCAACCTCACCACAGGTTGGACTGGAGGACAGGTGGGCAGCGGATATCTCAACGTGTCCACCTATCAGGTAGCGACAGAGGCCGGCAGGTACGGCTACTGGCGTATGCAAAGCAGCTCAACCAACATGATCACTGATCTCACGATGTACGACCCCGGCGACAGCAACTGGAAGAGAACTGTCAATCTTAGAGCTGGAGACAGCTCCAGGATCCGTGCTTTCGTTGGTGCATCATACACAGGATCCATTGCCAACATCACCGTGTTCAGTCCTGAAGGCGAGAAGTGGTACAGCGTCAACGCCACAGCCGATGGCTCGGGCTATGCCACAACGCCCTTCTTGACATTCGCTGGCTCCAACGCAAGCGCCGGGTCGTGGATGATCCAAGCAGCGACCAACAACGTGGGGACGAGCGGCAAATGGACCTCAACAGGTTTCTTCAGGAGAGCATTCACAATTACTCACTCTTCTGAGCTCTTGCTAGAGTACCCAACAGACGCAGTCGGAACATGGACAACAAACGTAACTTACGGAAGCCTGTTGCTCATCATCATGAAGGCCAATGACACAGACAGTTCGGTGCTTGTTGCCGGCGGCGAACTAACACTCAACTGGGCTCCAGGCAGCGACACCTTCGACGACAGCGGCAACGGACAATACACAAAGGTCGTCGACACATCGTTGCTCAACGGTGCTGGACGTTACGCCATGACGCTTCAGTGGACCGCATCCAGCTATGACAATGCAAATGCGGTCCTGTACATAAACGTGAATTACGCCGCCACTCTCGAATCTCCTCAATATCCAGGAGTATCTGGACCAGTTGGGAGCGTCGGTATCTTCACCGTCAACTTCAGGAACGTGAATGGCACTGGAATCACTAACGGCGTGATAGCCTGCAACTGGTCTTCATCCTATACAGTCACGAATCTTGGTCTTGGGTCCTACAGGATTACTGTCAACACAATCGGCATTGCGCTCGACGAGTACCCTGTGAATGTCACTGCCTTGGCGCCGTTTGTCAACCCTCAGACCATGCTGATGTTCGTAGAGGTCAGAGAGGTCTACAATACTGTCGCCTACACTGCAAACCAGCTCTCGATACCTGTGGGAGAGTCTGCGTCTTTCAATGTGACATGGAGAGACACTGACAACAATGTGCCCGTAACCGGATGGAGCAGTGCAATCTCCTGCAACTGGACATCTCTACATAGCAGCGGCGAACAGAACTTCACAGTGACCGAGCCATCACCCGGTATCTACGAAGTTACTGTCTTCACGGAGTCAGATGATCCACTGACAGTAGGCGGCAAGTTCTATAGAGTAGTCTTCAATGTGGCACGCTATCACTATCAGAACCACACTTTCACAATCGATGTGGAGATACGCAGCCATAACACACTCTTCATGCTGGACGAGCCAATTGAACAGACACCCTACAACTTCAATATCGTTGCCCTCGTGCTCTTTGAGGACACAGACCTTGCTGTAGGCATTGACAACACAAGCGGATACGTACATATCGCAGTGACCTCACCCGGTCTGAGTCAGCTGAAGTTCGCTATCACCGGCTCGACGTTCGGCACAGGTCACTACAACATCACGATTGCCAGCAATCAGTGGGGCTCGGCAGGCTGGAAGAACCTGACCATCAGTGTCAGCTGGACTGGCGGAGTTGCCAAGTACTTCGGCAAGACAATCAACACGTCTGTCAGAGTACTGGGGACGGACACCGACCTATACCTCGAGGTCGCTCCCACTGCAACCTACTACCTGAACAACCTTACCTTCACATTGGTCTATTGGGATGTTGTCAACTCAACCAGAATATCCAACTCCACGGGCAATGTGATCTTGGCGATAGTGCCGATTACTGGAGGACATCCGGTGACACAGAACCAGTTCAATGTGAAAGAGTCGATCTCGACTCCAGGGACGTATGGCTTCAAACTCAACAGCTCACTGTTCCAGAAGTGCGGCACCTTCTTCTTCAGACTAGACTTCATGTGGAAGAGTGGTGCCCCGCCGTTGTATGAGAACGGGACCATGGAGGTCACATTAATCGTCTTAGAACAGCCAACCTATGCTGACCTCAGTCCCGTGCAGAGCACTGCATTTGGCGAGATAGCAGTTCTGAACTTCACGTTCGTCGATTCCCTACGAACATCGAGAATCCAGAACAGCAGCCAGTTGACAGTCCGCCTTAATGAGGGAAGTGCCTCGTACACCAAGACTTATGACTCGCTTACTCGCACTTTCTCGATACTCATCAATACTACAAGCTTGGGCGGAGTTGGGTCCTTCACCCTCCATCTGAATCTTACCTGGACCGGACAGCCATTCTATGCGGCTGTCACCAGCAAGGATTTCACAGTGATAGTTATCCTCAGGAGCACTCAGCTGACCCACCTGTCATTCTTGCCGCCTCAGTATGGGAGCAGCGCAAGCATCGAGTTCATCTACACCGACCTAGTTGCAGGCTCCTCCGCAGGTATGACTGGAACCCTTGTTTTGAACGCAACTCTTGCCGGGCATTACAGCGTTACATCGCTTGGAAACGGCCACTATCGGGTCACACTTGACACCTCGGCATTCGCATCAGACGGCCGATTCACAATCAATGCCACGATTGTATACACTGGAAGTAGGTTCGCAAGCAATGCGGCCGAGTTCTTCAGCATGACCGTACTGAGACGCCTCACTCAGCTGGGTTACCAGAGCCCGGACCCAACTGCTTACCTTGAGAACGTCAGCTTCACTGTGACATACTCTGACGACAGTACTGGACTAGGTATTTCGGGCGCAACAGTTTCACTGAGCTGTTCAAACTCCTCTGAGAGCCTCTTACTCAACGTGAACTACTGGATAATCTACCTAGGCTCCGGGAAGTACCAGATACTTGTCAATGCTTCATCGCTCGGGGTACCAGCATCCTACGTTCTCAATGTGACTACATCCAGAACAGGGACACCGTTCTACATGCCAGCAAGCAGAAACGTGAACTCAATAGTTACGCAGCGAGCAACTCAGATACTCATCACTCAGACGCCAAGTGACACCCCATTCAGAGAGAATGTGACCTTCAGGTTCAGGTTCTTTGACTACATTTCTGGCTCTGCCATAGCTATCAACAAGAACCAGATCACGCTGATGCACGGAAGTTCCAGTGAGATTTATGCATCGAACTACTCACTGACGAACTATGGCACCTACTACGAGATCAGCTTCAACTCAACGGTGTTGGACTCAGTGCAACTAGTCACCAGCCGCCAGATCACTCTGTCCATTGATGCGAGCGCGGGTGTGCCCTACTACGCATCAAGAACATCCACGACGTACGTCACCACCATACAGAGGCCAACCCAGATTCTCTTCCCTCTAGTTCAGGAAACGGCCTTTGCGGACAACATGACACTGCTCTTCGACTACATTGACTACATCTCAGGTGAGGGCATAGAGGGAGCGGATGTAGCTCTGGCAAGCACCAACCTGACAACACCAGTGTTCTATATGGTAGAGCTGGGTGATGGCTCATATGAGGTTCTTGTCCCTAGCCAACAGTTTGGCTCACTCGGAACGGTCTACTTCACACTCACAGTGAACAAGACAGGTATACCGCACCACTATGCAGATAGGACTGCGGCAAACGTGCCTGCCGCGATACGGGCAATCCTGACTACTCTTCAGGCGGACGTCCCCGCTGCTGGAACCCGTCCCATAGGAGACCCATTTGTCGTCAACGTGACTCTATCGGACTTCGACCACAGCATTCGAGTGAGTGGAGCAACCATCACTTGTGACTGGACAGCGCGGTATGGCAAAACAGCAACGATACAAGAGATTGGCAGCGGCGTCTATAGGATAACGCTCAACACGACAGGCCTAGTCGCACAACCCTACCTGTTCACGGTCCAAGCTCAGAAGACCTTCTACCAGATATCCAACATCAGTGTTGTGGCACAGCCAGGGTCGTCGGCGGTGCAGATCTCGCTTGATAGCTCGACCTACTATGCTGACTGGGGAGAGGAGGTCACGATTAGGATGACTGTGAGAGAAACATACTACTTCTCTCTTGTTCCTGGAATGAATGCGACCCTTTTGTGGAACGGCTCAGTCTATCAGTTCTCCGACCTAGGCAATGGCACTTACGTTCTCATGCTGGAAACAGGGAATGCTGACTATGGATACCACGAACCCAAGGTTTCAGTTTCCAGGACGTACTACCAGACCCGTGAGCAAACCTTCGGTCTAGTCGTGTCGAGAGCCGCCGGTCAAATACTGGTCTCGAGAGCAGCGGGCGAAACATTGCCAGGCATGTCTGCCTATGATGTCGTGCTGGGCACCTCTGGCACATTCATCGTCTATCTCAATGACACGACAAATGGCCAACCTGTCATAGCTGACAATGCCACGATTGACTGGAATAACCAAGTGTATTCTCTGGTATACAACGGGACTCCAGGTTTCTACTTGGCGAACGTGGATGTAACCGGACTCGCTATAGGGCAGTACGAAGCTGTCATGCGCGCATTCGAAACGAACCACGTATTCCTTGACTATGTTCACTATATCAATGTGGTACCAGTGCCGACAACGCTGCAGCTCGTTGGCGGCGCCCTGTCGGTCACTGTCATCTATGGCAACATGTTGGACGTCGTTGTGCAGTACAACGACACGTACTTCGGAGGCACGGTTGGCGGAGCTAACGTTTCCTTCGTATTGGCCGGCGTAACTGGACTACTTCAGGGACAGCCGGACGGCACGTACAGAGCACTGATCAACACGAGCTCATTGGCAGCTGAAAGCATCTATCTGCGAGTCTTCGCTTCAAAAGCGGGCTACGCGGCCACACAAAGGACATTCATAGCCAATGTCCTACCCCGACCCACCGGAGCTACAATCAACATTCCGACGAGGGATGGATACTATGGTGACAACGTGTCATTCCTAGTTTACTTCAACGATACGTTGCGCAACACACCTATTTCGGGCGCAACAGCTTCCACGCACTGGGAGGGAGGAGTAGCCAATGTCATAGACTTGGGCAATGGCTCCTATCTCATTGAGGTGAAACTATCTCTAACGACCCCACGACTGTACGATTTCAGCATCGCGCTTGGAAAGAGCAACTACGAGTTCGCGCAGATTGAAGCGTATCTTGTCATCAAGCCAACACCTGCTGAGATACAGGGGTTGACGACGCTTTCGGTACCAGTCAATGATACAGTATCTGTTGTATTCAATGTACTGAATGCTCTCAGCAGCCAATTCGTGACAGGCCTCAATGGTGCATCCTACTGGACTGGCGTGGGTACGTTTCCATTGCAGACAATGGCAAACGGTAGCTATTCAATGCAGATACCTGGCACGCTTCCGATCGGCGTGTACGAGATTGATGTAGCCTTCGCTACTTCGGTCTATCAGATAGTCCCTCTCAGATTCAGCCTGAACGTGAGGACAGTGCTGACTGAGCTCCGAACACCGGATACCACGTTAAGCACAGTTCCGGGTGCGACCATTATTGTGCCATTCAACTACATCGACCTGGACCACCATGTTGGCATCAGCGGAGTGACGCCGCTAGTCACGATTGGCACAGGAAATGCGACATACTACCCACAGCTGACCAGCGAACCCAGCAACAACGGTAGCTACCTTCTGTACTTCACTGTGAATCGGGGTGGCACATTCTACGTCACGGTCCAGTTCGCAAGAGGGCAATACGGCACTCAGACTATCCTCCTGACCATTCTATCTGACATATCTGGAGAGGAGGCGTTCCTCCAGAATGTGAGGATCGTAGGAGGATCAGCCTTCATTCTTCTGGCGCTATTGGTCGTCGTCTATGTAAAGGTCCTAAGTGTACCCAAACAGATTCGCAGCATGAACAGGATGATTAAAGATCTGAGGCGCGGCAAGATACCCAAACCGCCGTCTGCTCCTTCTAGGGCAGAAACTGTGTTGGACATCGTGAACAGCAATGTGAGCGATGTAAAGGTCTGGAAGGTTCTTGAGGACATTGCACCAGAGCCCATCTTGGTGGTGATACCCGAGGTCAACGAGCTCTTGGAGAAGTTGGCCAAGATAACGGGGCTTGGAACACAGGAAGTCGAGGCCTTCAGAACAGACTTGGCACGGATGAAGCCTAGTGAGAGACCAGGCTTTCTCCGGGAGGTTATTGCTCAAGAAGAGGCGCGACGTGCCGAAGCCTTAGCGGCCGCGCCGGGCGTCAAGCCGCCGGAGAAAGTCGAGAAGGAAGTCCTAGGCACAAAGCCGACCGAACTAGAGGAACTTAGAGCCAAGCTTCAGAAGAAGGGCATGGCTCCTGAGGAAGTCGAACTCATCGTCGAGCAAGCCAAGACGCTATCTAAGGCAGACCTTCAGGCTTTGCTGGATAGCCTTGGCATTGAACTACGATAGGGCTGGGTCCTAGACAGCAAGACCTGCCGCCTAGGGCTCACGCTTCCCGTAGGTCTTCTCAACCTCTTTGAGTATGTCGGAATGGGTTTCGAAATACTTCCTGGCCGGCTCCAGCATTTCAACCAAAGCTGATATAACCGACTGCTTCACATCATCGGGATGGAGCTTATTCTCGGCGTAGGCCTTCTCGAACTCACGTGCCGATGTGAACTCGGCATCGCCTCCAAACTTCTCTTTCCGACGAACGGTGAACTTGCCGTATCTTGGGAGAAGGATTAGGCTCACTGTGGAAGCGATGGCGTTCTGCTCCAGCACGCCGGCAGGACAGTAGGCTTTGGTTATTGCCGTCTTGATCATCTCGGGGCTGTCGGTCACTCTGATATGTGACAGGGGGTCGCTTGCGGACATCTTGGATCCCCCACCCTTCAGTGAGGGAAGCAGAGGCATGAAGATGTAGATTCCTTTCTGAAAGTCGAGTTCCTCAAGAAACTCGCGCCCGAGCATGTAGATGTTCCTCTGATCTCTGCCGCCCACAGTGACATCTGCTTGGAGGTACTTGACATCAAGGATCTGCAGTATGGGGTACAAGAGTTCTGACACCTTTGGCTCGTCTTTCATCCTCACGACTTCGCTCGCTGCGCGAGTTGCCCTTGTCGTTGTCACCATTGCTGAGAGCTTGTAGACATCCTCGATGTATTCTCGCTTAGCTTGGTAGCTCGAACCTCTGACGAACTTCATCTTCTTGGCGTATGGTCCCAAGACAGCTTTCATGCACTCCTCGTAGTAGGTTGAGCGCACGTCCATCAGCTCAAACGAAGTCTTTTGACTATCCAAGTGGGCGTGATAATCAGCCACCAGAATTGTGCCCTTTCCGCCGAGGTTCGTGAGATCAATCAGCTTGTTCAGAGGAATCATATATGCAAAGTGGAAGGGTCCGGTTGGAGCAGTCCCGTAGTAGAAGTTGAAGCTCGGTTTCGCAAGGACTGCCTTCAGTTCATCTGGCGTTACGATTTCTTCGCTGTTGTTCGCGGCCTTGTTGAACCGCTGTTCATCTGGCCCACTCATTGTCGTCACCTTTTTGGTGAGCTACCAGGCTCTTGATGGAAAACAGCCGAGGCCCGGCCTCACCAGCGCAGGGCAACTCCATTCTTGTTTTAAGGTTGGTGGGCAGTCAGCTGAGCGGAACTTTGTTTCGCACGATTCAACAGTCTAAGCGCCACAAAACCAACGACAACACTGAACCACAGTGTCACGAACCGGATTAGAATCGTGGCGGCACTCGCGGCAGCATTGGTGAAACTCAGCAGACCCATCATGAGAAGCACAGAGGTCGCCTCATAGGTCCCGAGACCCCCGGGAAGGAACGTCACTGCACCAATAACAGAAGATGCAGAATGGATGAACGTCGCGTCGACCAGAAGCATGAATGACACCCAAGAGAGAGTCGGTAGGCCAGCTCCCGACATGATACTCAGAAGAATCCAGAGCTCCAAACACTCCATGAACCATCCAGGCATGCTTATCATTGTGCTGATAATCATCGCCCGAGGACACAGCGTCTTTGTCATCGTGTCCTCAATCAAGTCACAGCTTTCACCGAATCTCTTGAGAGGGCCGACGGACGTGAGCCGCTTCAGGACCTTGTTGTATAGCTCCTTGCGTCCCAGGACGATGGCACCAACCAGAACAAGACCGCCCAGCATGATGACAGTGAACAGAGCATCGCTGGTGCTGATACCTATGCTGAAACCCAGTATCGCGAGCAATACCATGGCAAGCAAGTCCGTGACACGTTCGGATACAACTACCGGAGCAGTCTTGGCCACAGGCGTTCCGTCAATCTCGTAGATGAAGTAGCCCTTCACGGCTTCGCCAATCTTCGCCGGCGTGACTGTCAGTGTGAATCCAGCCAGGAAGACTCTGAAGCTCACACTATGCCCAAGCTGCACGCCGATTCGGTTCAAGTAGAACTGCCACTTTGCATAGCGAATCAGATAGTTCAGAAAAGACAGACCTATCATCACTGCGAGCACCCAAAGGGGGACTGTCGCAAGTGCTGCTGCAATGTCATCCACTCTGGCGTATAGC
This sequence comes from Candidatus Thorarchaeota archaeon, assembly GCA_003345595.1. Taxonomy (GTDB): domain Archaea; phylum Asgardarchaeota; class Thorarchaeia; order Thorarchaeales; family Thorarchaeaceae; genus OWC5. The sequence continues at coordinate 24,221 of PRDI01000072.1, forward strand.
CCAATGAGCGCGTACACTAATGTTCCGAGTATGACAAAAACAACAACTCTGCGGAAACTGATAAGGGAACTCTTCGCCTCTGGAGCGGCACATTCATCCTGAGTCAATAGACAAGCCTCCTAGCCCTCTGCCAAATCATTGTTGGAGCCTGCCATAGCACGAATGAGCAATGGCCGGTTATCTGTGTCCTTCCGCGCCTAAGAGCTTCGTAGACATCATCGACGGTCTCGATGTCTTGAAACCAGGTCTTTGCATGTCCGAGTTCAAGGAAGGAGTGCGCGTCGCTTCCCGCAGTCATGGGTTTTCCAAGGCGTTTTGCCAGACGTTTCGCCCAAGTGTTGAAGAGGTTGATGGCGCACCTTGAGTTGATGCCTTCCACAAGATCGATGTGACGTACAATTAGAGACTCTGGCAAATGCCTCCTGACTGCTGACTCCCTTCTGAACAAGTCCCTAGGGTGGGGCAACACCGCAATAGCGTTCTGGTCTCTGATGTTTTCGGCGATCTCAGCGAAGGACTGCTTGGGTATCGGCTCGGTGACGAATAACCCGATAATCTCTCCATAGTCCGTTGACATAAACTCGCAGCTATTGATAAGGAAACGACCATCATGCACGACAGGTCGAAGAAAGGATGGAGCCTTGTGTTCAGTGATTGCCATTCCTGTCAGTTCTCTTCGCTTCATCCACTTGAACACAGACTTGGGGTTCATGAGCCCGTCTTTGGAGTGGATTGTGTGAGTGTGAAGGTCAAATGCGGAGAGCCGGTCGTTCAATGTTCACACCTACGGAGGTGGCGTCAATGGGAACAGGGGCGGGAACAAGGCCATGAAGAACTCCATCACAGGTTGCCAGAAGAACAGCGTCCATATGAGAACGAGGCCGAAGAGAACCAACCCGGCCAACATCACATTGTCTTTCAACGCTAGATGTGGCTTTCTGCCAATCGGAGAACCAGACTCTAGGAGGTAGACATACCTCATCACAATGCCAGCCACAATCGGCACGGTCATCATCACAGGCTGAGTGTTCATCACGTCTCTGAAGTTCTCATAGCAATATAGGGCGTAGAACATCACGACCCAGGTGGCGGCCATCGTGATACCATGATTGAGCATGTCATCTGTATATTCCCAGAAGACGGCCTTGTGTTGCGGAGCAAGGTCTCCAAGGAGCTGTAGTTCATTCTTTCTCTTCCCGAAGCCCAAGACCAAAGCAACGAAGAACACGCCTATCACCAGCCATGAGGTGAATGGGACATGTATTAGGAATGTGCCAGCAATCGCCCTGACAATGAAGCCGACGGCAATCGTGACCACATCAATGACGGCCTTATTCCGGAGATAGAAGTTGTAGGCCTGTGAGTTGATGATATAGAGTAACACGAGCATGAAGAACACGCCATTGAGCACATAAGCCGACACCAGCCCAACCGCTAACAGCACTAGGGCAAGAGTCACAGCTTTGCCCTTGCTTGCGCGTCCCGACGGCAATGGTCTGTTCCTCTTCTCGGGGTGAGCGGCATCCTTCTCCAAATCCTGCACATCATTCAGGACGTATCCAGCACTGGATACCGCACAGAATACTAGGAAGCCTAGGATAAGAGGTGGGTAGTACTTCCAGAAATTGAAGATGGCTGGCAGCGTTTCCCAAGGCCACTGCTTCGGGATCTCCACGAAGACTATGGCAACGAAGACGAGCAGATTCTTGTACCACTGGTAAGGGCGCATGAGTTGGACGTAGTCGCGGATAGCCATCTTCAATCAATCCTCATTCTGTCAGCCGGAATATGACTTCCATAGCTCGCCCCATTCGGTTTCCTCAAGGAACCATCGCACCCACTTTCTTCCTCGGAGGGGTAACCAGATTCCATCATGATAGAATCCAGAGAGTTGCGCTGGGAGCCACATCAGAGGAGACCGGAACAAGAATGTTTCCATGCCCGGGAACTTGAGAAAGCCCCTGTTCCAGGCAATCACTGGACTCTTGCCAGGCTTCAGATGGAAATTCGGCAGGTCCTCCCACGAATCGAAATCACCCACAATCTCGATCCTGTCGGGGTTGCACTCTCCAAGTCCTAGCTCGTTGGCGATTCTGAGCTTGTGCACCAGACTCTGGTCGATGCCCATCAGTCTCGTTTGGACAGTGTCAGCCGCTACCATGTCATGAGTAGCCAAAAGCACGTTACCTATCTTGGGTACCATTGTGCGTGGTCCTGCACCGTCGCCGAGCACTGTTCCGTCAGTGACGACAAACTCAGAGTTGGATATCGTCTTCTGGATGAGCAGCAGGTCCACAAGAACCTCGTGAATCTTCAGGTGAGCGAGGTGCCTCTTCTTGGTTAGATAGAGACCAAATGAGTCCTTCATTGCACCGGTCATCTGTGTGTGGCCGTGGGTCTTGATCGTCGGCAGATGTATGATGTTGGTCCGGAATATCTCTCGGGGTGCAACGACCTCGCCAAAGATGTCCTCAAGAACAAGTGTTCTCCTGGGAAGCTTGACGTCGACGTAGTGCGCCTTGATGAGAGGCAGAAACCGCACCTTGTGCTTCTTCATCACTGGGTACCAGTTGTTCCCTCGCGCGCCGGCATAGATGTTGGTTACAACGGTCTCATTCTCGACGGCCTGTATCTTGCGGGCTTCAAATCCGTCACTGATCAGCTTCGTCAGGACGCCATCGAGTATGTACGGATTCGTAGAGCAGGCCGGATAGAACTTACTCCATGAGAGATTGAGCTTGACAGTAGTGACAAGATCCCTGGACACGTGCCGCCTGTACTCAGCGAGGTCCATCACCCGGGCCACATCGCTGAGCACCGTCTTCGGAGATGTCCTGACCACTGCCACCTTTGTCATTGGCTGCACCCGTCTCGCTGTGAGCAAGTCCCTCTATTCAATCTTGCCGGCCAGTGCCAAGCCCGGTCATAGGCCTTATCAAGTTGCCCACATGACAATATCGGTACTAGGCAACTCAGCCCACTGAGAAGGCCAAAACCGGGAATACTCCATGAAGGAGCGGCCGTTGAGAACTCTGAGAATGTGGCACGTAGCGACTCAACCCCCATCTTCCTGATGCTTCTTCTCAGATCAGTCAATGTTAGCACATCAGATTGAAACGGGTCTAACCTTCAAGCCTTCATCCATGCGAATTACCTTCGGGCTCACTCTGCCGGCATAGGAGGCACTGAACACGCTCATCAGACCACCATCAAAGAACTCCTGAAAACCATCTTCGTACACTTCGTGGCTTCTCACGATCAGCTTAATACTGAGGTCTGAAGTGAACTCATCGAAGGCAAGGCTGCCAAACTCTCTTGCCCGATCACTCCTGCTGCTTGCTCTGAAGTGGAAGTCTGCCTCTCTCGGATCGTTCCACACCATCTGAAATGCAATGTCATCAGGGAAGTTGATATTATGCCTCTCAATCTCAGCTATTTGCTCGCTCGAGTTAACCCCTTCAGGGATGCCACCGTGGCAGGCAAAAACACCACTTGGACTGAAGGCGGCCAGAGGAAGGGATTCGAACACTTTCAAGTAGCTGTCGAACAGGCCCGGCGAGTAGTGCCTAGATACCTCGGAGTAGAAACCATAGACCTCTGCAATCTCCTTCGACTCATGGTTTCCTCTTAGCATGAACACCCTATCCGAGTGCTCCAGCGCCAAAGACATCACAAGATTAAAGGTTTCCACCTGCTGAGGCCCTCTGTCAGCGTAGTCGCCAAGGAAGACGACCGAGTGCTTGGGATGTCGAGCCATCAATTCGCGCACTGCGATTGCCGACTTCAGTTCTCCATGCAGGTCTCCAACGTAGAACAGGTTGGACTCTGGGGTAACGACTATGTTAGGCAAATCGGCATTCATGTCGTGCAGCGCACTTGCCATGCGGCGTATCTCTTCCACAGACAGATCCGGGCGCCATGCGAATTCTGAATCGGTGGGCATAGGACTCTGCTTCAATCCGACTGTGCCAATCTTAAGTCTTTGTGCCTTCCCCAATGTGATCTAACAAGCAGATGGTTGAAGAGCCAAACAGACTGTTATTCCCAACCTAACGCTCTGAACACGAAGTCAACAGCCGCCTCAGGTGTCGATGCGGAGTACACCGAGTCGGTTCTCTGGTCGTCAATCCTATCGCCAGCAAGCCTTTGAGCCCAGCCCCCGGATGTTGCGAGCGCCACCACGGGCTTCTTAGAGAACCATGCAATAGCCATCTCACTCAGAGTGCCTGCATGTCCTCCAACCGCTATCACTGCGTCACCTGACAACGCCACGAGGAAGTTCCTCCCACGGCCGAACCCTGATGGAATCGCGATGTCAACAAACCGATTGGCGTCTTTCTTGTCCTCAGAAGGGAGAATGCCTACAGTCACACCGTTACGCTTCTTCGCCCCGCGACAGGCGGCTTCCATCGCACCCCCGAGACCGCCACATACAAGCACAACACCCCTTCTTGCAATCTCCTCGCCTACCTTCTCTGCCATCTTCGACGCAGTTTCGTCAACCTCTGAACCGCCAATAACTGAGATAGCTCTTAGGGGCATTTGTCATCCGCACTCTTCCCATTGACCACTGCGTGCATCGCCCCGGTGAAGCTTGCTCTTTAGCATATTGTAGGCGGAAACCGGCAGTCGTCCATCCCGGACTCTCACACCAGCCTCCTCTAGTAGGGTCCGACGTTCCCATGGGTCGAAGCGGCGTGAGCCATCTCGTGGCAGGAAGTTCGAACACCGCGACGCGCAACTTATCTGAGATTCCACATCACGGGGCAAGTCCTTTCTAACCAAGGCATTCAGCTTCGCCATTGTAAGAAGGGCCCGTGACCCGATTCTGTCACCCGACCATCCTTTGTCCAAACCCACTATACAGATTCGTGATTCCCTCTTGCACTCACGAATGCACTGTTCGCACACGAAGGAATTGAAAAGCACAGTTCCGGTTTTGAGGTCCAGCCTTGCGACACCCTCCCGGAAGGGAATGATACATACCGACTGAGTTGCTTCGACGCCGAGTGAGTAGCCTAGCTGTCTGATCTCTGCAATCTCCTCATCAGTATTCAGAGGCAATACGTGTTGCTCCGGTAACACTGCAAACTCAGGGCAAGCATTGTCGTCAAGTAGAACGAGAAGAGGGGGATGCAGACCTTCCTCCTGTTGTTTCGGCAGTGTCCCGGCAAGTATCTCGAGACTCTGA
>PRDI01000073.1 GCA_003345595.1 Candidatus Thorarchaeota archaeon
AAACGACGGCGACCCTTGCACTTATCCTTCTATGCGTGAGCTTCATAATCCCGGGGATGAACAGAAGCGACGATACAAGAAGCAGACTCATCAGGCTCAGGATTATTGCTATGTCAAGCCGCGTAACTTCGATGAGAAGTCTTGACACCACTCCTACGCTGATCACTATTCCCATCAGGATTGCCAAAATCGCCAAGCAACCTGAGCAGCTCTTCATTGTAGGATTCACCTTCCTTTCTTCGTCCGTGGCCGGTGGAATCTCAGACCGTAGACTCTGAAGGTCCATTTGTCAGGTCATCCCTCATGCAAGCGACGGGAATCCTATCAGACAAGACGAGTGCCTCCGGGTAAAGAAACTTGTGTCGAACCCACAAGAGGATGGGATACTCTTCTTTGGTGGAAGCGCGCTGACGTCCTTTCAGTCAGAGATGATCGATATCATGTCTGCTCACAATCTAGTCCGGCCCGATGTCGTGTCTTCAATCGCACAGGGATGACCATGCGATCCGAACTGGCAACCAAGACGAACCATGAGGTTGTGGGAGCCATGGCCAAGTTCGTGCCAATCAGGAATCTGTCGACGGCTCCCGCGAATCCTTCAATATCACAACCGCCGAGACGGGGACTCGGACAGCCGCGCCTGTCACTGGAAACTGATATAGGCCACCATCTGACTGGTTTTCAGCAAGGTGACAATGACATGGGTACAGCATCTCCTCTTGACGAATGGCGATTTCTGATCGGTGCCTGGAAGAGCAAGGCGGAAAAGGGTCAGTTTGATGAGAAGGGGACGATCGAAGGTAGTGCGACGTTTTCGTATGAGCCCGGTGAGATGTTCATCATGGCGATAGGGGAAAACCGGTCCGAAGGCCAGTTGCTAAACAAGAGCGTCAGCGTGCTCTTCTATGACGGTGTCACAAAGAAGTTCAGACGCAAGACTTTCTTTTCATACGGGTTTGTCAACAATGAAGTGGAGTACAGAAGAACCAAGAACGAAATACGGTTCGACATTGTGATGGAGCCGCTGCCAAAGCAATTCGAGGGAACCAGATGGCGCTCTTTCATTAGAAGGATATCCGACACGAAGATAGCCATGGGCTTAGAAACCGCGAAAGACGGGAAGGAATTCGAACCTTACGGCGAGTCGATACTTGAGAAACAGCATTAGTATGCATCCACCCCTACTTCAACGCCCGGCGTGTCGTTGGACTGCAGTCCGTCACTAGTTGTAGGCCGAGCTGAGTTTGGTGTATGCGCCTTCGTGGTATCCCCAGTATATCTTAGACTGAAACTGCCCGAAAGGAAACGCGGCCTTCCAGCAGCCTCACTGTTGTGCCCCAAAGAAAGGAAACAAGCGCAAGTGGAGATCATCCCACCCGGCGCTTTCCGCGTGGTGCTCCTTCACTCGTTGTGAACCTACTGCGGAACCTTTGAGGCCAGGCTCTCGGCCAGCTTGTCTATTGACTGGTGCCAGCCGGCAATGGAATAGACAAACATCTGGCCCACCGTCCAGTCGTGCTGTGTAACCGTCAATTCAGTCATATTGCACTTCGTCTTCTTGAAGACGACTGATTGCCGTATCTCCTTTGGGAAATCCGCGGGCATGCCTACTTCGGAGGGATCTACCTTGTGGCCGTCCTTGTCTCTCAAGCTCATGGTGAATTCTAGGAGCTTCATCGGCAGTATCTTGCTGTAGACGCCCCCGCTATACTGGTCATTACCTCCTTGTTCTTTTGGCGCACGCATGCTGAATAGATAGTTGCCACCTTCACGAAGATCTATTCTGGCAGAAGGGGATGTATAATCCTTCGGGCCCCACCAGCGCTTGATCTGTTCGGGATTGGTCCATGCCTTCCATACTCTATCAACTGGCGCATCGATGATGCGAGTCACGACCAAGTCTTGCTTCTGCGTGATTTGTGATGTGTTCTCTTTACTCATATGTTTCGCCTCCTCCGACGGTGCAGGCCGTCAGTGAGATTCCTATGATTCTCATTCTTCATTCGTCTATTGACTATTGTTAACTCGTTCTGACGTCCTATAAGCTCTTGCATAGGGTTCTGGTACTTAGGCACAAACGGTGGAGCAGAAGCCGCGAGCAGTACCCTCTTCCGTTCCTATGTCGAAGTCTGTCAGAAGGCTGAATGGTGTACTTGATTTCGAGCTAAGATTAATGAGCAGCCTTGGCGAATCCACAGACGCAGCTTCAATCATTGAAGGAGGCAAATGTTATTGCCAAGAGTGATTCACTTTGAGTTCGTCGCAGACAACCCTGAGAGAGCAAAGAAGTTCTACCAGGGTGTGTTTGGCTGGAAGATTGAGAAATGGAAAGGCCCGATGGAATACTGGCTCGTGACAACAGGTGACAAAGCTAAACCGGGGATTGACGGCGGTTTCAGCAAGAGGGCAAGCCCGCAGGACACTGTTGTCAACACAATTGGTGTGCCTGACATAGACAAGTACGTCAAGCTCGTGGAGAAGAACGGAGGGAGCATCACGCAGCCCAAGCATGCTATTCCCGGAGTGGGCTGGCTTGCCTACTTTAAGGACCCCGAGGGAAACATCTGGGGCATGGAACAGGAGGACCCGTCCGCCAAGTAGCCGCGTCCCGGACAACACTCATAGATCGCGGCAACGCACGGATGTGTTTCGAGCCTCGAGTCCCAGCGCATGAAGTGGAGAAGACAGGCCTCTTCAAGCTGGGGCTGCCGGAGCCGGCAGCAGCTTCACTTCGCCACCCACATGTCCAGATTCCACTGCCTCTACTATCTTATGGATTCTTTTGACAACCATTATCGTGGTTTGTCCAAGTGGGGCTATCTCCAGCTCTACTCTATCGCCCACTTTGGGAGCATCGCCTTCTGTATATGCATCGATCTTTACGCGCACTAGGCTCTTGTCCTCTGCTCTAACCGTAACAAAGCCGTATACTGGTCCTTTGCTGCCGAAACGCGTCAGTTGCGTTGACTGCACAACTCCAATCAGTACTCCGTTCATTTCATCACCAGCAATTAACAATAGTAAAAAATGCCGTATAACCTCTTCCATTGCGGATACAAGGCCGAATCGATTGGCCGCCTTACGGAGATACGTGGCCCCGCCAATAACGCGCGTTAGTACTCGGGGCAGTATCAATGAAGCACGTGATACCAAGATGAGCATGAGACCCCGCGGTTCTCGTCAACGACACTAGGGGCCTAACGGTTTCCATTACGGATTCGCGTAGATGGAGCGGCGTTTTCACTTCATATGCTACTATAGTTCGTCTATCTTGGCCGCCATGATGAAGTCGTTGTCGAAGAGTCCTTTGATAGCATGCGTCCAGAGTGTGAGTGTAACCTTGTTCCATTCGATAAGGATGTCTGGATGATGCCCCTGCTCCTCTGCGATGTCTGCCACGTGATTGACGAAGACCATTGCCGCTTTGAAGTCTTTGAACTTGAAAGACTTCTGGATCTTGTCGATTCCCTCTTGTTTGATTCTTGTCCAGCTAGGTACGGCTGGCATCATCTCGTTTATTCTAGAATCTGTCAGCGGTGGCGTTCCGCCACGGCAGGGGACACATTTGAGAGAGGCAAGCTGCTTTCTGTCCTGAGGCATGATTGAGATTCCCACCAATGAATGTTCTCTACCTAGACACCTCGGGCCTGCTTATGATTTTTCGCCAAGGGACGTCTGGATCTGCTCGTGGCAACTCAGTCGCAGTCATCGCAGGAGAACAGAATGATGTTGCTTGGACTTGTTGCTTGCACGGCTGATTCTCACGTTCCCTCGATTTCGGGAAGCCTGCAAAGGAGCGTTCCACTGAGGCCCGACGGTGCCACCGATTTCCATTATCTCTTGTTTGGCCTTATGCCGCCCTTTCCAATACATCGGTACTCGAAGCCCATCTCTTCGATGACCTTCCTGTCCAGGGCGTTCCTGCCATCGACGATAGAGGGCGTCCGCATGACCTTCTTGAGTAAGTCAAGGTCTAGGGTGGAGTACATCCGATGCTTTGTTACAAGGACAAGGCAGTCGGAGCCCGTTGCTGCCTCGACGAGATCGCGCATGATCTCATGCTTGCTGAACTCCCAGTCGCGGACATAGGGATCGTGCAGCCGCACCGTCGCGCCCTTCTTTGTGAGGGCTGAGAGCAGTGTCGCTGCAGGTGTGTTACGAGTATCATCAGAGTCCTCTAGATAGGCCGCGCCAAGAATCGTGACAATCGACTCCCGGATTTGTCTGCCCCTTGTTTCCAAGGCGTTCTCAACAAGCTCTGCCATGTGTATCGGCATGTGATTGTTGATCCTTCTGGCCAATGAGATGAACTCGGGCTCAACTCTAGTTGAGCCGTACTCTCTGACTCCGTACCTGAGAAGCCAAGTGTCCTTCGGCAAGCAATGTCCGCCAACGCCTGCGCCGGGTATGTGCATATGCCGGCTATCAAGTTCATTCACAAGGGCCCTGACTTCGTACACGTCCACTCCAAGGCTCTCACAAACGAGGGCCATCTCGTTCGCAAATGCGATGTTGACATCTCGGTAGGCATTCTCGACGGTCTTGGCCAGTTCTGCCGTGAGTGCGGTAGTTGTCCTTAGCGGTGCCTTCACAATCTTCGAGTACATCTCCCTCGCCCGTTCTGCCGCCTTGGGTGTCATACCACCGACCACACGAGGCAGGTTCACGATGTTCTCTATCAGCTTGCCCGGCATCACTCGCTCATAGGAGAACACCAAATCGAAGTCGCTCCCACACTTGTAGCCCGATTCGTGTTCCAAGATGGGTTTGACCAAGTTCTCGGTAGTTCCTGGGGCGACCGTCGATTCCACTATGACCATGGCACCCTTCTTCATTCGCTCTCCGATGTCAGCGCTGACCTCCCTAAGCGACTCGTACTGAGGCACATGTGACTTGTCTGTCGGCGTCTGGACATCAACAAGGATCGTATCAGTAGTGCGAAGCACCTCCTTGTCGTCGGTTACTCTGAAAGTGCCCTTCTTGACGATTCTTGACAGCAGCTCGCCGAGGCCCGGCTCGTTTATCTCGAAGGGTGACTCACCGGCGTTGAGCTTTTCGATCTTCCATCCCGATCTCTTCGACCGCCTCTGAAGTCCCGTCACATCAAAACCGTCGACGTCTGCCAGAAGGGCTGCGATTGGGATGCCCACATATCCCATGCCGATCACGACGATTCTTGTCACCATTCGAAGTTCCTTCTATGCTCAAGCTCTTGGCCCTGAAATCAGGAGAAAAACATTGTTCTTGCAGTGCACGTCATGCTCTCGCTGAATGTGCAGATTGCAGCTTCAACAGGATAAGGAACCCCCTTGACGCGGGTTAGCTGAAACGTGCAGCAGGGGGGTTCTGTCCGATCCCAGTGAGTGAAGCAATCTGTAAAGCATGACAATAGATAGCGGAAAGTCCCCGGGTCTTCGTTAGAGTGACATTATGGCAGTAGGTGCATGCACGCAGAACCGAAACCCGTGCTGACTCCTGGCAGCCAAACTGCGTCCCGACGCGTGGCCTGTGCCCATTTCAGAGCATGATGTCAGTACGTTGATTATGATTTCAGCTTCCACCAGACCGCATACGTTACCGCGACCACTAGACTAATCGCGGCGCACGTGATTACACTTGGGTAGATAACAAGAAACAGGAACGAGTCAGGTACGTTGGGATCGCGGCCACTGAGATATTCTTGGATGTTGGTCATCGCGTCCGCATCTGGATCGAGCCCGGAGTCATCTACTAACGGATTGAGGCGGTTGTCGACCTCCCATCCGTCCGGCATTCCATCTGAGTCAGTATCATTATTCATAGGGTGTGTATGATTGCCGTACTCGAAGAGGTTGGCTAGGCCGTCATGGTCCGGGTCCTCCTGGCCGTTGGGTTGCATTGGATTCAGGTAGTGTTCAACCTCCCAACCATCGGGCATCCCGTCAAAGTCGCTGTCACTTAACCTAGGGTTTGTGTGGTACGTGTTCAGTTCATCGCCATCGTCCAGACCGTCTCCATCCCCATCAGGATTGAACCTGTCAAGGCCTAGCCGCATCTCTTCTGCATTGGTGAGACCATCATTGTCGCTATCAACATGGAATGCGTTGAACCACGGTTCCTGACTATCTGGGACGCTGTCTCCTTCGAGGTCGGTTTCGTAGGCAACTTCAACTTCGATTGTAACCGGACTCACTCCTGTATTATTGATACGGAGTCTATGAAGGCCAAGGTTTTGCGCGTTGAAGAGCAGAACTCCTGTTCTGTTGGCAACGGACGCAGCGGTAATGTTCGTTGCGATTATGGAGCCGAGTGGACCCAGCGCAGTAAAGACAAGTCCGTTGCCGCCTGACCACGACGCTCTTGTGACGACCCATGTGGGAAGTGTCATTTCTATGAGGTAATCACGGGTTTCGCCGGGTGAGAGTACTGTCGAAAACCGTGACTGGGAGATTTGACCTTGCGTTCGGCTCATGGTAAACGCGATACTTGCGCCAATGCTCGCGACGGTTGATGCGGCCACCGTGTAGTTGTAGAGATGATTGTCCCACGTGTCATTGCTTGTATGATAGGCGTCGTCGTAATCAGTGCCACTCTCATGGGCGAATATGTTTCTCTTGTACCCTTGCTGGACGAAGGGATAGTGATCAGATTGCCCCCAGTATGAGAACGAGCTAGACGGCAGCGGCCTGATGATCGAGTGACCAAAGTTGTTGCTCATACATCTTGTCAGCTCTGCCCAGTATCTTGCATCCTGGAGTATAGTCCCAGCTCCAGTCTGATAGACCATCGACGCTCTCTGGTCGGGTGGTGCATACGGATTCTCCACCAGAAGCATGTCTACATTGAAGTAGACAAGGATGTCGGTTTCGTTCTCAATGAACATTGCCGCCACCTCTTCGCTTCCGTGCAGACCGCTCTCTTCATCGTTCCACATGCAGAAGTAGATGTCGAGAGGCCATTCGTACTGTGAGAGCACGCGAGCTAGTTCGAGGGCTGTTGCTACGCCTGTTGCATCGTCATTGGCCCCTGGAGATACCCCGACACTGTCCAGATGTCCGCCAATCATGATAGAGGGGCCATCCTGCCCAAGACTGCCGGACAACTTGCCAACGACGGAGTCATAGTGGCCAAGAACAGCTGCTTGAATCTTGCCGCCAGATAGCTCGACGAGTTCTTGGTTCAGCCATGATACGGCGTGAGAATTCGCCTCTGACCCAAAAGGGCGGGATCCGTTCTCAGTGAGCTTGATGACGAACGCCTTGAACGAGTCTTCCGATACTTGCTCGTACACTGTCTTCGCCAAATCAGTTGCATAAACGACTGCACTGTCGGTTGCACGTACGACTTGTGCGGACGCAGGCTGGGGAGTTACGAAACTCAGCGCAAACACCAGAAAGCTAAGGGCGAGCAGTGCAACTAGGCGCGGCTTCCTCAATGTTTCATTCCTTGTTATCTAGGGTTCAGAGCGGGCCATATGTAGTTTCTGACAGAAGCAGACAGCAAGCCCGCATGATACTCTGTGCCTCCCTCATAGATGACCGCTCGGACCGGAACTGGGTTCAGCTGTATTGAGGAGCAGACTAAAATCGGCAAGCTCTCACTCAGCAGCAAAGACTAATGTGGACATGGTCAACAAGCCTTTGACAGAGGGTTCTGCTGCATGAAGGTAGCATTGGCACAGGTCAACCCAACCATGGGTGATTTCGAGGGAAACATGAGAAAGATAGAAACCTTCATCGAGAGGGCTCAGAATGCCGATGCGGACCTAGTCGCATTTCCGGAAATGGTCATATCGGGCTATCCTCCGCAGGATTTGCTGTATGAGAGGTCGTTCGTAAGAGCGAACAAGACTGCCGTCGTGGAGCTGGCTAAGAAGACGGGTGACATGCTTATCGTGTTGGGCTTTGTGGACTTCGACGATGATTGGCGGCTCTTCAACGCAGCCGCTGTCTTGGGTCATCATCGGCAACTCTCCGTAGTGCACAAGACCCTGCTTCCGACATATGATGTCTTCGACGAGGCGAGGTACTTTCGGCCAAACGATCCCCAACAGATACGGCCTGTCAATGCTGAGCTGAAGGGGCGACCGACGAGAATCGGGATTGAGATATGCGAAGACCTGTGGGACCGCGACTACGATACAAAGGTGACAGATCTCCTAGTGCAACGCGGTGCTGAGTTTGTGATCAACATCTCTTCATCACCCTTTTACGTTGGGAAGAGGTTTGAGCGAGAGGAGCTACTTCGCGAGAAGGCAACGGCGAATGGCATCCCGATGTTGATGGTCAATCTCGTCGGGGGGCAGGATGAGCTAGTCTTTGATGGCCAGAGCATGGTAGTAGACGCATCTGGAGAAACGGTTCGGATGGGGCAGCAGTTCGAGGAGGACCTCGTGTTGGTCGATCTCGAGATTGGGACAGCAATCGACAAGGAGTCCAATTATCCTTCGTATGACAAAGACGAGGAGGTGTTCAGTGCTCTCGTTCTGGGAATACGGGACTATTTCAGGAAGACCGGCTTCGAGAAAGCCGTCCTCGGGATCAGTGGAGGCATTGACTCGGCAGTCACAGCAGGTGTGGCCGTGGAGGCCCTCGGGGCAAAGAATGTTCTGGCGTTTTCGATGCCTTCGAAGTTCTCATCAGGTCAAGGTAGAACAGATGCGGAAGAGATTGCTCGGAACTTGGGCATCTCCATGGTCAAGTTCTCCATCCAAGAAATCGTTGACTCCTATCGCAAGACCCTTGACCGTCCTCTCGGCGAGGTGAGAGCTCTGTTCGGACTCGACAAGAGCAAGGACGACCTAGTGGCGGATGAGAATCTGCAGCCTCGCGCTAGAGGCAACT
>PRDI01000074.1 GCA_003345595.1 Candidatus Thorarchaeota archaeon
GGGGGTGTTGTAGTTGCCGAGAAGTGCAGGACTCCGGGGGTCTGTGACGTTTACAATCTGTATCCCATATTCACCATCAGCGATGTAAGCAATATGTCCCTCAACCCACAATCCGTACTCTGAGTCCGCGATTGCGTCTGGAGTACTGTAGTAGCCGAGAAACGTGGGACTCCGCGGGTCCGTGACGTTGATGATCTGGATGCCCCACCCGTAGTAAGCGATGTAGGCAATGCCAGCCTCCACCCACACGTCATACGCGTAGTTTGTGACACCTGGACCCGTACTCCAGTTGCCCAGAAGGCTAGACTACGCGGGTTGGTGATGTTGAGAATGTACAACCCTGATTGCCCCTCGCAAACGTACGCAATTCCCCCATCAACCCACACGTCATACGCCGCACCGACGGTACTGTACGTGCCTGCCAGCGTCGGCTGTATGAGATCAGCAACGGACACCACCTGCAACCCTCCAGTCGTGTCAGCAACATAGGCAATACTCCCTTCAACCCATACGTCCCACGGTTCGCCCGGGGTGTCATAGCTGCCTATGATGCTAGGGTTCCGAGGGTCTGTGACATTCAGAACCTGTAGTCCAGGGTACCCATCGGCCACGTACGCAATCTCCCCATCAACCCACACTCCGAATGCCCCGCCGGGGGTATCGCAGTTGCCGAGAAGTGCAGGACTCCGGGGATCAGTGACGTTTACAATCTGTATCCCATATGCCCCGTCAGCGATGTAAGCAATGTGCCCCTCAACCCACAATCCGTACTCCGAATCTGGGTTTGAGTCTGGAGTATTGTAGCTGCCGAGAAACGTGGGACTCCGGGGGTCCGTGACGTTGATGATCTGGATGCCCCACCCGTAGTAAGCGATGTAGGCAATACCAGCCTCCACCCACACCTCTTCCGCGTAGTTTGTGTACCCCGGACCGGCACTCCAGCTGCCCAGAAGGGCGGGACTACGCGGGTTGGTGACATCGAGAATCTGCAACCCTGGTTGCTCCTCGCAAACGTAGGCAATACTACCATCGACCCGCACCCTGCGCGCATCGCCGAGGGTGTCATAGCTGCCTATCACGGTAGGATTCCGAGGGTCTGTGACATTCATAACCTGTAGCCCAGAGTTCCCATCGGCCACGTACGCAATCGCCCCGTCAACCCACACATCGAGTGCATCACCAAGGGTGTCGTAGTTGCCTATGATGGTAGGATTCCGGGGGTTCGTGACGTTGAAAATCTGCAGTCCCGACCAGAGGTCGGCCACGTACGCAATCCCGCCGCCAGCCCATACTCCGTATGCGTCACCCGGGGTGTCGCAGCTCCCCAAGAGAGCAGGGCTCTTCTGGGGCAGACTGACTGACCCAATGCCCCAGCCGCTCGCATTGGTTTTGTCACCATCAAGATAGGTAGTTGTGAGGAAGCCTTCGGAGTATGAGCCTGCTCCCGCTACCGTGGCGCCATAATCGGTGGAGATGGAGGATCTCTCTGAGTGGAGCCCTGAACCGGTTCCGGCGTTTAGCACACCTCCAGAAAACAACAGAGTCAGTAACACAAGTACAGACAGAAGCACAATTAGATTGTTCGTTCGATGATTTGCAGCGCTGACCATCTTGACTAGCCTCTTAGCTGGGCAGCAGAATCAATGGAAGAGGGAAAGAGAATGGCAATCACTGCGCCATCAACAAGCGAACATTCTGTCCTCCGATTCTATTCCGCGCGCCAACAACTTTGTACATTTGTTTCCCTATTAAAAAACGTTACGAATCAAATGGTGATTTTCGCAGACATTCGCCGCTATCGCCGCTGCTGCTGCGGCCTCTTCGCATAGTCGATGCATTCCGGATGACTTGAAAAGCGGCAACAATGGACTACTGCCTGCTCAGACAGGGCTGGATAGGCAGAAGACCACTTTGGGGTTCAACCACATTGATTGCACAGCTGTCCATCCTCGCGGTGATTTATGCAGTCTGGATTATCTGCTTGGTGAACGTGATGGTGTCTAGCGAAGAGGTTTCGCTGACTGTGGCCACTCTCCCCTTCATAGTGACCTTTCCTGTCGCACTGCTTCTTGCCGCCTCAGTAGAACCACTGTTGCCTGGGGTCCTCACTATCGACATCCTACTCACTCTAGTAGTCGGTGTTCTACTGGCTGTGAGATGGATAATGGCGATTGTGGGAGAATGAAGTCCTGCCAGCACACGGTAGCGGGTACTAGCTCTTCCGCTTAAACTCTGTATACCCGCAGCGGCCGCACGCAAAACGGTTGTAGTGTTCAGCCATGTAGGTGCCCTTCTCGCACCTAGGGCAGGGTCTCCTAGTCGATGTGACAGTACCTGACTTCTCGACCTTGTAGAGCGAACGAGCGGCCTTCTTTTTCTTGGACTTCTCCTTGGGCTTCTTCTTGTCCTTCTCCTCAGACATCTACTAGCTCTCCTCCTCATCCTTGTCTTCGTCCGCTGCTTCGGCCTTCTTCTTCTTGTCAGATTTCTTTTCAGCTTTCTCGGTTTCTTTCTCAGGTTTCTTCTCGGCTTTCTCAGGTTTCTCGGGCCGCTTCTCGGCCTTTTCAGCTCTTTCAGGTCGCTTCTCGGCTGTTTCAGGTTCCTCGGTTTCCTTCTCAGCTTTCTTCTCGGGCTTCTTCTTCTCTGCCTTCCCGGCTTTCTCAGGTGCCTTTTCCTTGGCAGGCTTCTCGGCTTCTTCCCCGGCCTCTTCCTTCTTCTTGGGCTCATGTCGCTTGAGGACGTATGCAATCTCGATGGACTTGGCTTGGGCCGCGTCATCGTAGATTCTTGCTACACCGTCTGTTATCCCGATTCCGTACTTAGTCCAGAGGCGTCTTATCACAACTGCTGAAGGGTCAGAGTTAAGCTGTGCGGCAAGTTTCGCACGTATGTCCGCCCTGGTTGGAGTGGTGCCGCCCACATGATCAATCCTGAAGTCAATCTCTCTTCTCTTGAGGACCTTGTTCTCTCGCTGCCGAACAATGTCTATCTTCACTGGCATCACTCTCAATAATCAGACCGCCCGGAAGGCGGGTCAGGCAGTCGACTTGGGGTTGTCTAATAAAGTTTTCACCATAGACGGCAACTAGGACCCCACTAACGGACCTTGAGGGCATACTTGCCGGGCTTATCGATGCTCAGTCTGTCTGCGATGTAGGACGACTTCCTTGGGTCGTCATGCGGATCTTTGGCAGGCAGTATCACGACTATACCCGTGTACGAACTCGACAGGTTGGTGCTCTTGCAGTTGGGGCACTGGTTCTCTGTGGTGAGATAGTGACACTGACGGCAGGCTTTCATCTTTGTCAATCGAATCACCCTGTCTGTCTCTCTGGATGCTTCTTCTTCTCTTTCTTGGGGGTTTCACCGTGTGCGGCCTTTACGTCATCTTCGACCCAGGACTGGTCTGGTCCTATCTTCCCAAGGAAGGGCTGCCTCATTGTGAGCCCGAGCTTTCCAGACCTGTTGCCAGACTCGAAGCTGATAGACGTGATGCGCGCACGGACTTGGTTTCCTTCAGCCAGAATCCTGCCCGACTCCTTTCCAAGCAGGGCGTTCCCCTTAGAGTCTTGGGTTATGAAGTCGTCACATATCTGACTCACATGGCAGAGACCGTCAAGGGGTCCCATCCGGATGAATGCACCAAAGTCCATCAGTTCTACAACATTGCCTTCAATGATCTCTCCGCGGATTGGCTTGAACGTGAGGACCTTGTAGGTCACGGAGTGGTAGGTAGCGCCGTCGCCTGGAATCAATCGGCCCTGACCTATATCATCAATCTCGATGACTGCTATTATCAGGCCTATATCCCTGTCCAGCACATTCTCGTGATTCTTTCGAAGGTGAACCAAGGCTGCCTCGTTTATGGGCTGCCCAAACTGGTTTGGAGGGATTCTTACTATGTCCTTAACAGTCACAATACTATACACTTGTGGGCGCTCCTCGCCTGACAGGAGAACTCTCAGAACAATCAGTCCCACGGCCAGACACTGATGGTCTGACTCCGACGGCTCAGCGGTGCCACCTGTTGGTCACAATAAAAACGTTTTGAACGGGTCTCAATCCATTATGCCCTCAAGAACAAGCCGTTTCTTACCTCGCATCAGCAGCACTGGTACTCCGCGCTCGCGCGCCCGCTCTCTGAGCCTTCTGTCGTTTGTCGCGAGTACTCCCTTCACGCGGACTGCATAATCTAGCAGTTGGTCGTCAACAGGCAGACCTGCCACATCCGGACTGACATCAGCCGGCCGGCATCGTTTCGCAAGGTTTCCGGCCACCCTGAACTTGGCATCTCCCGATGCACTTTCCAGCTTGGCCTTGGTTTCAATTTCGCGAAGCACAGACTTCAGCACAACGAAATCCACATGTTTCTGAAGCGTACGTTCTGACTCTGCGAATATGTCTATTCCAAACTCTGCTGGAATCATCAGGAAGCTGGTGTCCACGACTACGGCTACGACCATGAGCTCACATGACCAATCATTTGTCTATATGGCAGCGTGGCCTATCAGTCGCCACTTGTTGTCAACTCTGCGGCCAATGGCAATACGTTGACCCTTCTCTGCACACACGGGTCTCTTCAGTTCAAGTTCTATCTGCTCCCCGTGAAGTCTGGTGATGACGCCCACTGTGGCCGCTGTCCCTATGACGAGCATAAGATTCTCATTCAGCTTGAGATTCTCGACCTCTTTCTTCGACTCTGTACCCACAAGCCTCTGCATCAATACCGGCTGTATCATCATCTTTGACAGAGTCTTCGGCACCTTCCCGGCGTTTCCCACCACACTGCCTACAAGTCTGTCTGCACGCGTGAATGCGGGATCTAGTGATGTTCCCACGCCTATGAGTCCTCCGGGTCGTGCTTCTTGGAGCGGATTCCCGCTACCGGAGAGAAGGCTCACAATCCGTGTCTTTATTGTACTATAGCCCTTCTCTGTCTTGTATCCGGGTGCAATCTCTATCTCATCGCCCACTTTCAGCTTTCCCTCGACAATTGACCCCCCGACTACTCCTCCCTTGAGGTCTTTGGGCAGTGTTCCCGGCGGGTTCACCTCGAACGATCTGGCAACAAGCATCTTGGGCGTTAATGAGTCGTCCCTGTCTGGTGTCGGAATCACCTCTTCAATGGTCTGGACCAGAAGGTCCATGTTTGCGCCAAAAACTGCTGAAACAGGTATGATGGGTGCGTTCTCAACCGAAGTGCCTTTGATGAAGTCCTTGATCTGCTTGTAGTGCTTTCTGGCCTGTTCAAGCGTGACGAGCTCTATCTTGTTCTGTACAATGACGATGTTCTTCACGCCCACAATCTCAAGGGCATGGAGATGCTCTGCTGTCTGAGGCATTGGGCAGGGCTCATTGGCTGCAATCACAAGTATGGCTCCATCCATCAGACTGGCTCCGCTAAGACATGTCGCCATCAATGACTCATGACCAGGGCTGTCCACGAAGGATATCTCTCTAAGGACCTCAAGCTCTCCACCACATTTGGAACATCGGCCATCTTTCGCAAGATGAGCAGTCGTGTAGGCGTCAGGCGCAGGGCACTTCGTACACTTCATGGTGACAGTGGCCGCATACCCGAGTTTGATCGATATTCCTCTCTTGATCTCATCGGAGTGGCGGTCTGTCCACTCTCCTGTCAGACACTCCACTAGTGTCGTCTTGCCATGGTCGACGTGGCCAAGCGTGCCAATGTTGACCTCGCTCTGGCCTGGGTATTTTCTGGTCACCTGCTCTTCACTTCCGACTGCGGCTTTTTGCTACGCCAGCAGCATTCACTCCTAATATGAAGTCTATGGTTCTGCATACGAACCACTGGTGGACACTCAATTGCGAATGTGTCCGAGCGTGTATACATGATGCGACTACGCGGTCTTCATCACGAGCTCTTCTAGGGGCTTGCTGCCCTTCTGCTCGATTCGGACATTCACCTGAGAGATTGCAGAACTGAGGTCTCTCCCCCGAACCGTCTTGCGTTTGGCTTGGCCGTGTTTCGTAGGTCTGAATCCGGGTGGTCCACGCACTAGGGCTTTCTTCCTGCCGCTGCCATGTACATCAGGGCGTATGGGAAAGCCGGACGAATCACTCCCACCAGTTATCTTCAGCTTGTAGCCTGGCAGGCCGAGCGCATCACCCTCTACAACTTCGCCTGTGTGCTTGCCAACGAGGTAGTTGGTCTTTGCCTCATCCAGTTCGTACTGGATGGCTTTCCCCGTTTCGGGATCTGAAATCACTAGCTTGAACGGCAACCTTGTCATCGCCTACCTAGGCTTGTGCGCATGCCAAACTTGTGCAGTTTATGAGGGTTTTGGTCTGGTTGAGCATCTACGAGCTGCAACGTGCAGGTCGTGTCGCAAGAGACGCTGCATAATCGTTATAATGGGCACCGAATCTCGGGCTGCCCCAGTATTGTCTGGCGGACTGTGACTCTCCATGGACACTCTGTCTATTATACTCCTGCTCGCATCCATCTATCTGATAGTCTACGTCATTGCACAGGTCGTGGGTGTGGAACGACTGAAAGCGAGGGGCATTGAGGCAGGAACGCCCTTCCTCATAATGATCAAGACACAGCGGCTCAATTCATTCCTGACCAGACTAGGCAAGCGGATTCCTCGTGCCTTCTTCAATCTCGGCGTGATTGTCGCGTTCATAGGCATGGGGTTTGGATTCTGGATGTTTACCGACAACCTGCTCAAGTTCTTCACAACACCAAATGCAACAGGTGCCGGAGCGGTTGTCCCGATCATACCAGGTGTGACAGTCACGGGCCTTCCACTGGTCTATTTGATGATTGGACTGGCTATAGCACTGATCACTCATGAGTTTGCCCACGGTCTTGCTTCCGCCAAGGACAACATCCCAATCAAGAGCTCAGGTCTACTCTTTCTCCTTGTTCTCTTCGGGGGTTTCGTTGAACCAGACGACGAGGTCTTTGAGAAACAGGCTAGCCCCAGAGACCGTATGCGTCTTCTTGCGGCCGGCTCTTATTCGAACCTGATATTCGCGCTCATTGTCATGATAGTCCTGGCGAACTTCTCCTCGCTGATGTCTATAGGGTTCAATCCCCCGAGCGGCGCCTACGTCTATGATATGGTTTCGAATGGTCCTGCCGCAGGGACATTGCAGATAGGCGATGTGGTTGTGGGGCTTAATGACACGACCATTGACAGATGGGCCGACGTCAGCATATTCATGAACGACACTCTTGCTCATTCGAACCTCACTATAGACACACTCCGTGGTAACTTCACAATCACTCTGGGCGCGAGTCCGTCTAACGCGTCAAAAGGGTACATAGGGATCTACGGGGCCGACTACTGGGCGCCCAAGCCCGGCTGGGAATGGATTCCGGGCGGCCCCATGTATGTGTTCCACAGTGAACAGATTCTCGTATGGTCTTTCGTCATCCTGTTCTCTCTTGCGCTATTCAACCTGCTACCGATACCTGCCTTGGACGGCGACAAGTTGCTCTCAAACGCTCTTAGCCTGAAGATCAAGAATGAGAAGACACTCCGACGCATCATGTGGCCTGTGAGGATACTGGCATTGTCCATCATAGTCCTGAGCATAGTCCTCTCATTATGGTTCGGTAAGGGCCTGTTCTAGCACTATGCGTGGGCACCATTATGTCTGGGCGCAGAATTGCTCTCTTGGTCATAAGGCCTTCAAAGGCGCTTGACAAGTAGTCTTAACTAGTTACAACTCGGGAAGCGCAGGAGACGGTCATGATGCATTCAGAGTGTTCGAAGTGTGGTCAACCTGCAGTGTACCTGCGCCGCCACACTTCCGAGTTTCTCTGCAAATCATGCATGGTCAAGACCACCGAGGAACGGGTGCGTCGCACAATCAACAGACACAAGATGCTCCAGGATGACGACAGGATTCTTGTTGGGGTTTCTGGTGGCAAGGACAGCGCCACCCTCCTGCACGTGCTTGCCCGGATTGAGGCTGACTTCCCGGAGGCTCAGATAGTCCCCGTGACAATCGATGAGGGTATAGAAGGTTACAGGGACAAGGGGCTCACTGCTGCACATCAGCTCGCTTCGTCACTCGGCCTAGAGCTTCAGGTCCGGTCGTTCAAGGATCTGTTCGGTCGGACTCTAGACGATATTGTGAGGACACGACCTGTAGGCTCGATTGGGGCGTGTTCGTTCTGCGGTGTGCTAAGGCGACGTGCTCTCAACTCGGCCGCGCTGGAATTGGGTGCAGATGTCGTAGCCACAGGGCACAACATGGATGACGAGGCCCAGACAATACTCATGAACATGATTCGCGGCGACAGCCACAGGATAGCTCGTACAAATCGTCCGAGAGACCCTCCTATCAAGGGGCTGGTCCCTCGTGTAAAGCCGCTCACTGAGCTCACTACGAGAGACACAGTTGCCTATGCCTATCACATGGAACTGCCATACCATGACATCCCGTGTCCATACGCAGGTGAGGCTCTACGCAACGATCTCAGGACCTTCCTGAACGACATGGAGTACAAGCGGCCCGGAACGCTGCTAGCGATACTCCGTTCTGGAGAAACAATAGCAGAGATACTGGATAGAGGTAGTGTCACGAAAGAGGTTCGGGCGTGCGAGAAGTGCGGCGAGCCTACTTCCTCTCGCCTGTGCAAGGTCTGTGCTCTACTTGAGGAGATTGGGGCGTGGTAAACGTTGGCCAAGAAGCCCGAGATCCTTCACGAGCGCAGATCCGTGGAATATGACAGAGACCATTGGGCTCTGCTTGAACGGCTCAGGTCACGAGCACTACAGATAATGCAAGCACTGGAGGCCGCAGGAGTGCGGTCGTTCGTCTATGGGTCTGTGGCCCGTGGCGATGTGAGCAGAAACTCAGATGTTGACATAGTCGTGCCATACACCATATCAAGCTACAAGGTTGAAGTGGCCTTAACGGGTGTGACCAGAAGGGAACTCGCTCAAGCTACACCATCGATGGTACTGAAGGGTCACATCTACCTTGAGAACGATACCTGCGTCAGCTTCCCCCTCTTTAAGATGAAACCGCGAGAGCTCGAGTTTTACAAGTGGGGCGGCCAGGTCGGTATTGAGGAGATTCAGAAAGGGGTGAGGGTTCACGGCGTCGACAAGCGGCTTCTCCTGATTGAACCAACTGCCGCTGGTCACACTGAGAGCGGTGTGGTCGGTCATGAGACCGAGGTGGCCAAGAAACTCGGAGTAGGCGTTGGCATTGCTCAGGAGCGTGTCCGTGTCTTGATGAGGAGGGACACCATTGGACGCACTGGCATATATCGGACACATGTGCTAAGCCAAACAGAGAGCTTCGAAGAGGTGGCAAAGACGCTGCGCGATACAGACCCTGCTCTTCGCAGGACGGTCCTTAGGCGTGAGAAGTAGGGAATAGCCATGGGTCGACGGATAAAGAAGGGTCAAGCAGGATCCTCTTGCATAGGAGAACTTCCTCTTGGGTGCAGGCTGTGCGGGAGAGGCTCGAAGATGGTCCTCTTTGTCACTGGCCTTTGTGACAGCTCGTGCTACTACTGCCCGCTGTCCCTAGAGAAGACAGGCAAGGACGTGACGTTCGCTGACGAGGTGCCTGTGACCAATGATGAAGATGTTCTCCATGAAGTCGAAGTCATTGGCGCAGAAGGGTCCGGTTTCAGCGGGGGCGACCCGCTCTGTCAGCTTGATCGGACAGTTCACTACATCTCGTTACTCAAGTCTGCCCGTGGAAACGACTTCCATATCCATCTCTACACGAGTAGAACGGATCTGAGCGCCAGAGTCCTGCGGAGGCTCAAAGAGGCAGGCTTGGATGAGATCAGGTTTCATCCTCAGACACAGGACTGGACGGGTATTGCGCGGGCTGTACGGACTGGCATGCAAGTAGGTCTAGAGGTGCCTGTCATTCCAGGCTCCTCACAGCAGCTGAAGGCGTTGGCTGAACGTGCCGAACGCACTGGTGCGCGCTTTCTCAATCTGAACGAACTGGAAGCCAGTGAAACAAACTTCCAACGGTTGGCGGTTCTGGGCATGCGACTGACAAGCATGGCTGAATCGAGTATCATGGGCAGTGAAGACACCGCACTGGAGGTGATGGCATGGGCTACAGAGAATCTGGGCCAGCTATCAGTCCACTACTGTACTGCGAGTTTCAAGGACGGAGTGCAGTTACGCAATCGTCTTTACAGGAGGCTGAAGCACACCCGACGCCCCTTCGAAGAGAAAGATGATACGGATCCCCTGCTCATCTTGGGTGTCATAAGAGGACCACACGGTCATCGCTTAGACGTCCCTACACTCGAGTCCATCCGGCAGACTCTGAAATCTGAGTTCGATGTGCCACCGAGGCTGATGAACCTAGACCAGTCTAGGATGCGGATTGAGATTGCACCCTGGATTCTACAGGAGATCGCGCACGGCCTTGGCCGGAAGTTCAGGGGCACCTACAAGGTCGAGATGGGAATCGCCCGTGAGTACCCATCCTGGGACAGACTGCAGACGCTCTTCGAACCACTATGACCGATCAATCACGAACCGGAGAATCGCCGCTATTCCTCCCAAATGCTGAAGCTGGTCACCGGCCGGGTGATCTGTGGAAACAATATGGAATACGGCACGAGTCTTCTCGGAGTCATGTATTAGATTGTCTGTCCAGCGACGCTGCTGCTCCGTTCCCTCTCTGAGCCTCTTATCAGTTATGAGAAGACTCTCAATGGCACCATACTGTGCTGCACGTGCAACTTCTGCTTCGCCATAGGCTGCTAGCCCATCACCCTTTGCCAAGTGGGCAATCAAGTCCTCAACTAGTCTTGTTTCGGTTTCGATTTTCAGCTCTGCCATTGACGTGGAGATGACTCCCTTGTACAGGATTTCCTTTGCCGCCGGTATACCAATCGAGTTTGTGCTCTCCAATACGAGTGGTGGGAGGTTCTTCATGCCGGATGTCGAAATGTACTCCTTGAAATGGTCCTTGACAAACCCCGGGCCGGCGACTATCACGAGACCGATCTGATTCTGTTCGAGTTGGGACTGAAGCGCAGTGGCAACCTCCGCGTAGAACTCTTTCATGGTGGCATCATGCGTCTTCTGGTCGCCGCGTTTGCGTGATATGCTGCTACGGACACTCACCGCTTCTCGGATCCCATAGTCCGCAACGAGAATGAGGTCGGCTGCACCGTCCTCGATGCTCACCACAATACAGACAGGGTTGGCCTGTTTCTTCTCTGCCTCATCAATTCGTTTCAGCAGATAGTCAGGCCAATGCTCCTTTATGATGGTCAGCGTGTCACCCATCTCAATGTTGAACGTGTGATGAGAACCAATGCTCACAAGTTCACTGGGGCCCTCAAGGATTGTCCCCTTTATTCTAACCCTGTTTGTGAAAGTGTGGAATGCAGCATCCTCCACGCGTAGGACCAGTGTCATGGGTTTCCGGACGCTCTCCTGCTTCCTATCGTCTTCATCGCCGACTTTCACACGTCTGATAGTCCGCGAGACGATGACATCGTTCGGTGCTACTATGTTATAGAGATGCCACAGGTCATCCAACGATTCGACCTTCAGCTCGATCTTGCCCTCCTTCAAGATCCTCTTCAGTACCTTCAACTTGCCATCCAACGTCACGGTCTTGTTTCAGAAGAAATAGCTTGTGTATTCGCTAGCGGGCGGGTTAGGGTTCCCAAGCCTTGCGGTCTGTGTGTTACCGGTATCGACCCCAGCCAGGACAGCTTCCGCCTCGCGAACGTGCACAGGCATGATGAGTTCGGCTCGGTCCCGGACTGCAAAGTCTCCAGCTACTCTGATCAGTCCTCCCAGTTCTCGCATCCTCAGTGTCAAGGCTTCTCTCTGTCCGTCTAGTCTGTAGGCTATGTCTTCAGAGACCTTCAGGACCGATTGCACTGATTCGGCAGTCAGGTGGGGTATCCGGCCGTCTTCTTGCACAGTCTGTGCTATGAAGCGAACCATCCTGTCGATGTTCTCAGGAGTCTTGGGGGTATATGATGAGAGCATCACTTCGTAACCGTAGCCTCTAATCCGTGAACGAAGCGCTGGGAGAATCTGAGGGAGGTCCTCCGGGTTGCATGAGGCAAAGAGGAGGAAATCGCAGGGCACATTGTCAACTCGCACTGCCGCACCAGAACTCTGTGGGTTGTGTCCCGATATAGAGTACTTTCTCTCCTGCATCGCCGTGAGTAGGTGTTTCTGATATGGTCCAAGAGACGCAATCTCGTCAAGGTAGAGAATGCCTTCATGTGCTTCGTGAATGGCTCCGGGCACCACTCTCATGTGTGCAGGCATACCCAATGACTCTGCACTACCGTAAGGGTCGTGCTTGACATCTCCCAACAACTCCACTGGGCTTGTCCCACTGGCTCTGACAAAGCGAGACGAGTTTCGTGCGACTAGGATGTAGTCTCTCTTGTCGTCAGCTGCAACTACTGATTGACTGTCCCCGTTTCTCTCCCTTAGAACCATTATAGAGTCCCTGTTGGTTCTCCGGTATTCTACTTGGCATATGGTATCATCAATGTTCTCAGTACACTTCACGGACGTCAGGGCACGTTCACCGACGACATCGAGAATCTGAAACAGCCCATGATACGCGTTCTCGGCTGGCCAATCGCATCGTTTAGGGCTGCCGCAGTCCATACACACGCTTTGGCTTGGTGTCGAGAAGTTCCCGCATCTTGAGCATCTGTATCCCATCTTTATCGCAATCTCAAAGGGCACTTCTTCCGGGCGGACGTATCGTGTGTCGAAAGACTGACCCGATTCGGCAGAATCCATGTTGGCACAATCAACCTTGATTACGATGACACATGGTCTGTCAGGCTGGAGTGAGTTGGGTCTGAGCCGTATCTCCTCTCTGGGGACTGAGAGAAGCGTGTAGGCTGCCTGTGCAAGCATCGATTTTCCGATTCCCGGCACTCCACAGAGCAGAATGTGTCTTCTCTGAGTGACGGCGGAACGAATGAGCGAAACGGCATGTTCTTGGCCGATTATGCGTTCAAATGGGTCTCTGGGAACGGGTATCTCCGCTGTCGTTTCGATGGTGTCTAAGACGGAAGTCACGCCAGACGGCCTCATACCTCTTGCTGTGGTGCCTTCCTGCTTGAAAGAGATAACACCGTGTAATACTGACGACCTTTGACTCCGAATTCCTCTTTGTCTGGCCGTTGGACAACAGGAATGTATCTTCAGTGTCCAAGGTCATCGAACGTGACGATCTGCAGGGTTGGCGGCTTGGTCTCGATGTCTGCAACGGCAGCTCCGACTATGAGACGGGTCTGTTTCGTAGCGGCCATGTCGATGAGGCGCTGAGTGATGACCCCATCAAAGACTATCGTATCAACGGTCTGCTGAGCCTCAAGAGTCCTTGCAAGGTCTGCTACGCCACACTCTACTAGGACCTGCTTGTCCTTGCCAAAGAGCACAGCTCTGAAGGACTCCCTGATCTCTGGTATCTTTGCCAGATAGGCTTCATCGACCTGCGGAACTACCTTACGGATTGTTCTGACAGTCCTAGGTGGTGCTTTCACCGAGCTCGTGAGTGGTTCTCCGACTCTCGCTTCCACGCGACGGTCTGGCCCAGGTCTCGGCATTTCCTCTCTCCTTGGCCGGGTGATTCTTCGTGGTGGTCCCCTTCTGGGGGCCTGAGCGGCCTTTCCCTCAGTCACGAGCGCGAGTGCTTGATCCGCAGGGATCCTAGTCTGAAGAGCCTTCAGGATTTCAGGTCGTGCTAGGTTCTCCACTTCCTTTCCTTCTGGCGCACGTGCGATGTAGTCTATCTTGGCCACCTGCATCAGTTCTCTCAAGATGAGGTCACCACCACGGTCCCCGTCGAGGAAGGCCACAATGGTCTTTCCCTTCCGCCTTGTGAGGTCCGACACCGATCTCGGGACATGTGTGCCCTCTACGGCAACAGTGTTCTCAATGCCACTCTTCATGAGATTGATGACATCAGCTCGTCCTTCGACGATGATTATCTCATCGCTGTTTTCCAGCTCAGGACCTGCGGGAAGATTATCTGGACCAAACTTCTCAACAGCCTTCTTCCTGACCCTTGTGACTTCGCCGGTGATTTCGTCTGAACCTGGAGCAATCTCCTCCTCCCAGCCTTTCAGGATACTTATGGCCCTGCTGACGACCCTGCGACGCTTTGCGCCACGTATGTCCTCCAGCTTCTCAAGTGTGACCTTCGCTGTACACGGCCCTACTCTGTCCACTGTTTCAAGCGCGGCGGCTAGTATTGCTGTGGCAGTCTTGTTGAGAGAAACAGGAATCACTATCTCTCCCTTGCTGCTCCCTCCCTCAGACTTGACTGCTATCTGAATTCTTCCTATGCGTCCCGTGCGCTGAAGTTCACGAAGATCCAATTCCTCTCCCAAGAGTCCTTCCGTCTGCCCAAATATGGCCCCTACAACGTCTGGCTTGTCCACGACTCCATCAATCTCAATTTTCGCCCTGATCACGTACTTGGCGCTGCTCTGATCAAAATCAGTTCCTATACAAACACACTTCTCCTGTAACCTACTGCCTAGTCCCCTCATCCTGGCGAGTCCAGCGCTCTACTGACTAATCTCATCTGAGTTAGACGTCTTCCACGTTCTAGGACGTGTGACTTTCCCTGCCTGTGACTCCGATTCCTGCCAATTATGCTGTGAGTATGATGTGAATGGATGATGATTCCGTGATTGATAATGGTCCTATGACCAGTGTGGTGTTCTATCACCGCCTGGGCTCGTTTCAGTACTGAGGGGCCTGAGGCGCATGTGATGTGATTATCTTATGATTTGCAGTTTTGGGCTGAGCTTTGCTCAGCACTGTATGAGCATTTCGGAAACGTTGTATTTGAACGTGTCGTTGATGCATAGCATCTGCACAGTCCCAGTTCTACCAGTCGACAAGCCTAATAGCATACTTGGGCAATACTGTCATGTTCAGCAGTGGTCATACACTGTCTGAACGTTGACCTGCCAAGCACCGTTTGGACGAGCCACAACGGACCCGGATGACGTGGATGTACATCCCAAGATGAGTTCGGGTCACCCCGGTTTCGTACATTGGCAGGTCGGTCGATGCCAGATGAACCCGGCACGAGGCAGCTCAGCTGAGCCAGACACGATGTCTGATGCCATGATTCTGGGGGTTTGTGTCTGGGGCACAGGCATCGGCCACTCATGTTTTCCTTGTCGGACTGTACCGTAGTTTCAGGCTCGTACCGGATCTGCCCGTCCGTTTTCACGGCTTCTTGACACGAACACTTTAAGACGCTACACTCTCGGACCACTCTTGGAGTTCACAAATGAGTGTTCGACCGCATCCCGACTTCATTGAAGCTGGACGTATTGCAGCACGCGTAATGTCTGAAGTCACAAAGGAGGTCAAGCCCGGAACAAAGATTCTGACAATATGCACTCTTGCAGAAAAGAGAATCCTGGAGTATGGCGGTGGTCGAGCTGGGATTGCCTTTCCCTGTAACGTCTCTGTGAATGAGCAGGCTGCACACTATACTAGTCCTCATGCTGACACTAGAGTGTTACCAGACAAAGGCTTGGTCAAGGTCGATCTTGGTGCTCAGGTTAACGGTCACATCTCTGATACGGCTGTGACCGTAGACCTCGACGGGTCTTTTGAGAGGTATGTTAGTGCTGCTGAAACGGCTCTGGAAGCGGCCATTGATGTGATTCGACCCGGTATCAACTTGGGCGAAGTCGGCAGGGTGATAGAGCGAGCTATCAGACGAGAAGGACTCAATCCCGTGCATCAGTTGTCAGGCCATCAGCTTGCACCATGGACGCTCCACGCAGGCAAGAATGTGCCCAATATCGGTGTCAGAACAAGCGAGGTGATGAAGTCTGGAGAAACCTACGCTATTGAGCCTTTCTCAACAGATGGCAATGGCACGGTGAGAAACAGTGACAAGACCTTCATCTACGCCAACGTTATGTCTGGCAAGCAGACTCTAGATCCGTTCATTGGCGAGGTCCGTGACATTGCACGTAAGAGATTCGGTACTCTGCCGTGGGCCTCGAGATGGCTTTATGATGATGG